>DURG01000021.1 GCA_012837465.1 Propionibacterium sp.
GCGTTCAGCGACGACACCCTCATGCGGCGCTCGATCGGCATCATCCTGCTGGCGCTCACCGCGCTGACGCTCTACCTGATGAAGAAGGGCACGCTGAGCAGCGACAACGCCCTCGCCAACCCCAGCATCCGCGGCGGATACGGAGCGCTGGGGGGCTTCACGAGCATGGCCGCCAACTCCGGCGGCCCCGTCATGACCCTCTACTTCGTGGCAGCGCGGTTCGACATGATGCGCTTCATCGCCACGCAGGCATGGTTCTTCTTCGTGATCAACGTGGTCAAGGTGCCGTTCTCCGTCGGGCTCGGACTGCTGAAACCCGAGGTGCTCCCGGTGCTGGCCATCCTCACGCCCGTCGTCCTCATCGGCGCCTTCGCCGGCCGACGGTGGGTCAGGCGCTTCGACCAGCGCACGTTCACCCGCGTGGTGATCGTGCTGACGGTCCTGTCGTCGCTCCACCTGCTGCGCTGAGTCGCCTTGATCCCCGAGTACGAAAAGTAGCGATGCGCCAACGGGGGCCAGATGTGGACGCTCCACACCTGACCCCCGAATCTGCATCGTTATTCCAGGCTCACTCTTCGCGCTTGAAGGACAGGTTCGCCTCGTACGTCCGCTCCGACGGCCAACGGCTGGTGATGGCCTTGAGGCGCGTGTAGAACGACACCCCCTCTGGGCCGTGGATGTGGTGATCTCCGAGCAGTGAATCCTTCCACCCACCGAACGAGTAGTAGGCCACAGGCGTGGGGATGGGCACGTTGATGCCCACCATGCCGGCCTGCACGTCCAGCTGGAAGCGACGGGCGACGCCGCCGTCGTTGGTGAAGATCGCCGCGCCGTTGCCGAACGGGGAGTTGTTGACGATCTCGATCGCCTCCGCGTAGGTCTCGGCGTTGACGATGGTCAGCACCGGGCCGAAGATCTCCTCGCGGTACGCCGGCGCGTCGAGGGGCACGTTCTTCAGCACCGTGGGGCCAACCCAGAAGCCATCCTCGTAGCCGTCGACGGTCAGGTCGCGGCCGTCGAGCACCACATCTGCGCCACGCTCCTCGGCGTCGGTGATGAGGCCCTTGATGCGTTCCTGCGCTTTGCGGGTGATGACGGGGCCCATCTGGACGCCGTCGTCGAGGCCGTAGCCCACCTTGATCTTGGCTCCGTTGGCCTTGACCAGTTCGGCCAGCTTGTCGCCGACACCGCCCACGGCGACGACGACGGGCAGTGCCATGCAGCGCTCACCGGCGGCGCCGAAGGCTGCGGCGGCGATGTGCTGGGCTGCGAACTCGAGATCAGCATCCGGCATGCAGATGGCGTGGTTGTTGGCACCGCCGAGGGCCTGGACGCGCTTGCCGGCCTCGGTGGCCTTCTGCTGGATGATGCGGGCGACGGGGGTGGACCCGACGAAGGAGATGGCGTCGATGCCGGGGTGCTCCAGCAGCGCCGTGACGGTCTCGACGTCGCCGGCGACAACGTTGAACACGCCGTCAGGCAGGCCTGCCGCCTTGTACAGCTTCGCGATCAGCAACGACGCGGTGGGTGTCGGCGTCGCGGGCTTGAGGATGAAGGCATTGCCGGTGGCGATGGCGATGGGGTGCATCCACATGGGCACCATCACCGGGAAGTTGAAGGGGCACACGCCGGCGACGACGCCGACGGGCTGACGGATGGAGTGGATGTCCACGCCGGAGGAGATGTCGTAGGAGAACTGACCCTTCATGGCGGTGTTGATGCCGCAGGCGAAGTCGAGGGTCTCACGGCCGCGCTGGATCTCACCGATCGCGTCGTTGTAATCCTTGCCATGCTCGTTGACGATGGCCTTGGCCAGCTCGTCCTGGTTGGCCAGCACGAGCTCGCGCATCTTGAACATGATGGCGGTGCGCTTGGCGAGCGACTGCTGCGACCACTCGCGCTGCGCCGCACGGGCGACCTCGACGGCGTGGTCGACATCCTCGCGGCTGGCGGCGAGCACTTCGCCGGCTACCTTGCCGCTGGCAGGGTTCTCGACGGGGATCCGCTCCAGGGGCGAGCCTTCGTACGGCGCTCCCCCGATCCAGTGGGTGATGGTCTCAGACATAACGCAACCTTCCGGGTGACGGGCACCTGCGCCCATTTGTTAGTACATTAACACTTTCTGCGGTGCGGTACAAGAATTTCTGCGCTCCGCAGCTCGACTTTCTTGCCTACACAAAGCGTTCATCCAAGGGCACCGCCTTCGCAGACACTCGGCCAACGTCGCAGAACGGAGCTGGCGTCTGCGACGAGGGCAGAGGAGAGTGGCGAGAGTCAGCTGGCAAGGGACGAAAGCGCGTCGAGCGAAGCCTTCGCGTTGGCCACCGGGCCGCCGTCGGCGGGGGGCTCCTCGTCGAGCATGATGTCCTGCTCCAGCACGTAGTAGCCGTCGAAGCCAGCATCGTTCAGGAGGCCGACGATGGCACCGAAGTCGATGTCACCCTGCCCGACGGGCACGAACATGCCCGCCTTGATGCCCTCGCTCCAGCTGATCTCGCCGGGCAGGAGCTTGTCGGTGAGCTCCTTGCGGATGTCCTTGGCGTGCACGATGTCCACGCGGTCTGCGTACTTGCGGACCAGCCCGACGACGTCCGCACCGCCGGCGCTGATGTGGCCGGTGTCCAGGCACAGGCCGACGCTGGAGTTGTCCAGCACGCGCTCCACCTCGTCGACGTTCTGCACCATCGTGCCCCAGTGCGGATGGATACAGGCGGTCACGCCACGCTCGGCGCACACCTCGGTGATCCGCGACAGGTTGCTGAACAGCGTCTGCCAGCCCTCCTCATCCAGGACGGGGCGGTTGTCGTAACCGTCCTGGCCGGAATCAGCCGCAAGGATCAGGAACTCGCCGCCCGCAGCCTCGAAGGCGTCGAGTTCCTTGTTGACCTGCGGGATGGGATCGAACGACGGGTCGTGCATCACGGCCAGGAAGAACGAGCCGACGGGCTTGAGGTCGAAGTCGCGCACCGCGGCGGCGCGCTCCTCCGCGTCGATCGGCAGCCAGCCCTGCGGGCCGAACTCCGTGGCGGTCAGGCCGATGTTCTTCATCTCGGTGAGCACCCGCTCGGGGCTCATCTGGTATCCCCAACCGGGGACTTCACATACGCCCCAGCTGATGGGGGCTCCGGCGATCTTCATGGTTTCTCCTTCGTTGATTGAGCCTGCGAGCTCTGCGAGCAGTGTCGAAATCCGAGGCGCCCCAGCGTGCTGGAGGCCGCGCGTGGTTTCGACGCGGTCGCGCTGCTCGCAGGCGACCGGCTCAACCAGCGCTGTCACAGATAGTGGCGTTGGGGCTTCTTCATACCGACGTACCATTCGCGGGCCTCACGGGTGGAGGCGATCCGCGACACCTCGGAGACCGGCACGTCCCACCAGCTGGTGCTGGGCGGGTTGGGGCCGATCAAGGCGGTCTCGATGTGGATCATCACGGCACGGTCCATGGCCTCAGCCTCGCGGTAGGCGGCGCGGAACTCCTCCATGGTGCTCACGCGTAGCACCGTGAGGCCCCAGCTCTCGGCGTTGGTGGCGATGTCGACGGGCAGCAGCTCGCCGTCGGCGTTGTGCGGCACGTCGCCCTGGCGGTACCGGGTGCCGAACCGCTGCGAGCCGTGCGACTCGGACAGCGATCCGATCGACGCGAAGCCGTGGTTCTGCAGCAGCACGATGATGACCTTGAGCCGCTCCTGGACGATGGTGGCCAGCTCCATCGGCAGCATCTGGTAGGTGCCGTCGCCGACGATGGCCACCACTTCGCTGTCCGGCGCGGCCAGCTTGACGCCCATCGCCGCGGGGATCTCGTAGCCCATGCAGCTGAACGCATACTCCAGGTGGTACTGCTGCGGGGTCTTCGCCCGCCACAGCGCCTGCAGGTCGCCCGGCATGGAGCCGGCGGCGTTGATCACCACGTCCTCGTCGCCCATCATCTCGTTGAGGGCGCCGAAGACCTCCAACTGCGAGGGCTTGGGCTGCAGGTCCATGTGGTTGTACTCGTCGGTGGTGCGCTCCCACTCCTCGCGCAGCTCGGCGATCTCAGCGGAGTAGGTGTCCGCCACCCGGTAGCCTTCGAGGGCCGTACCCAGGGCGACGATCGCCTCGCGGGCGTCGGCCACCACCATCTCTGCCGCATGCTTGGCGGCATCGAACGCGCCCACGTTGATGTTGACGAACGACACGTCCGGGTTGCGGAACGCGGTGTGCGAGGCGGTGGTGAAATCCGAATACCGGGTGCCGATGCCGATCACCACATCAGCCTTGGCGGCCAGCTCGTTGGCAGGCTTCGCCCCCGTCGACCCCACACCGCCGACGGCGCACTCATGGTCTGCGTTGATCGCGCCCTTGCCGGCCTGCGTGTCCGACACCGGGATGCCGGTGGCCGACGCGAACGCCCGCAGCTCCTCGCTGGCGAACGAGTAGATGGTGCCGCCGCCCGAGACGATGAGGGGGCGCTCGGCCCCGCGGATCATCTCGGCGGCACGCTCGATGGCGATCCGCTCCGGCGCGGGCCGGCGGATCCGCCAGACGCGCTTGGCGAAGAACTCCTCAGGGAAGTCGTAGGCCTCAGCCTGCACGTCCTGCGGAAGGGCGACGGTGACCGCGCCGGTGTCGGCGGGGTCGGTCAGCACGCGCATGGCCTGCATCAGCGACGGGATGAGCTGCTCGGGCCGCTCGATGCGGTCGAAGAACCGCGACACCGGACGGAACGCATCTGTCGCGGCGGTCAGCGGGGAGACCGGGTCCTCCACCTGCTGCAGCACCGGATCCGGGGACCGGGTGGCGAACTGGTCCGAGGGGAACAGCAGCACCGGCAGGCGGTTGGTGGTGGCGACGGCGGCGCCGGTGACCATGTTCAGCGCGCCCGGACCGATGGACGAGGTGCACATCCACGTCTGCAGCCGGTTGCTCTGCTTGGCGAACGCGGCGGCCGCGTTGACCATGCCCTGCTCGTTGCGGGGCATGATGTAGGGCATCTGCCCGCCGTCGGGCTCCGGGTCGAGGTCGTTCTGCAGCAGCGCCTGGCCGATGCCGGCCACATTGCCGTGGCCGAAGATGCCGAACGCCCCCGCGATGAGGCGGCGCTCTTCGCCGTCGTGCTCGGAGAACTGGTTGACGAGGAAACGGATGACGGCCTGGCCGACGGTGAGGCGCACGGTGCTCATGCTCACTCCTGGGGGTTGAGGGGGGTCATGGGGAGGCGGGGGTCGACCTCGGAGTCATCCCAGGTCTCGCGGATCCACGTGTAGTGCGGATCATCGGTCATGAGCCACGTCGAATCCTCGGCGGGGCCGGCCATGACGTTGAGGTAGTAGAGGTCGTAGCCGGGGGCGGCCACCGACGGTCCGTGGTAGCCGAACGGCATGATCACCACGTCGCGCGAACCCACCTCGGTGCACACGTCGATGGGCTTGCCGGGCGACGGGTAGATCCGCTGCAGCGCCATGCCGGGCGAACCGTCGCGGCCGGGGCGCACCTCGTAGTAGTAGATCTCCTCGAGCACGCGCTCCACGTCGTTGTGTTCGTCGTGCTTGTGCGGCGGGTAGCTGGACCAGTTGCCGCCGGGCGTCAGCACCTCGCAGGCCAGGAGGTGGGAGGTCTCCAGCTCGTTGCCCAGCGCATAGTTGTTGACCTGGCGCGAACAGTTGCCGGTGCCACGCAGCGTCGTGATGACCTTCGACGCCGGGCAGTACACCACGGGCAGGTCCTTGGTGGCCTTCGAGCCGGGCAGCGCGAACCGGCCGCCCCACTCGCTGCGGATGGTGGCGCTCTTGCCGCGCGGCACGTACAGGTAATCCGTGATGGCCGTCCAGATCTCCTCGCGGCCCTCGAGGGTGTGGGTCTCGCCGTCGACCTCGACGGTGCAGGAGCCGCTCAGCGGCAGCACCAGGATCTCCTCGCCTCCGGTCTCGACGGTCTCCTCACCGCCCGCGTCCAGGCCGAGCACCCGGATGGAGCACCATTCCCACGACGCCCGCTCGGCGTCGACATCGGTCTCGTAGTTGCCGTGGGCCGTCTCGCCCGCGGGGATCACGTACTTGGCGTTGTCGTTCACAGAACCTCCACGATTCGGTCCACCGCGCCGGCGACATCACCGTCGCGGGGGAAGAGCAGGGCCCGCCCGATGACGAGGCCCTTCACATTGGGCAGCCGGAGGGATTCCGACCAGGAGCGGACTTTGTCGTCCAGATTGGGGGTCACCGGCCCGCCGAGCAACAGCACCGGCAGGCTGGAGGCGGCCATCACGCGTTCCATGTCCGGCACGCACGGCAGCTTCAGCCACGTGTGCCGCGACGTGCTGCCGAGAGCTGAGGCCACGGCGATGGAGCGGATGACGGCATCCGGGGTGAGGTCGTTGGCGAGCCGGCCGTCGGCGCGGCGGCTCACGAAGGGCTCCAGCAGCGCGATCTTCCCGGCCGCTGCGAGGGCATCGACGGCGTGCGCGGCCTGCTCGAGCATCGCCGGCGTGGCGGGATCGCCCAGGTCGAGCCGCAGCAGCAGCTTGCCGCCGTCGAGCCTGGCGGCTGCGATGCCTTCGGGGGTCCAGGCGGTGATGCGGTCGTCCACCTCGAACGACGCACCGATCAGCCCGGAGCGGTTCATGGAGCCGAGGACGAGTTTGCCCTCGAGCGCGCCGAGGAGCGTGAGGTCCTCCACGATGTCCGGCGTGCCGAGGAAGCCGTCGACCCCGGGGCGGCCCAGCGCGACGATGCACCGCTGCAGCAGCTCCTCCCGCGAGGCCATGGCGAACGGGTCCGTGCCTGCCTTCAGCGCCCCGCGCCCCGGGTGGTCGGCAGCCACGATGAGTAGTTTCTTGCCCGCTTCCGGCAGCTGCCCGGGGGCACGGGCGGCCATCGCCTCCGCCACGCGGCCGGGATGGCGGAAGCGGATCTCCGAGAGCTCTGCGAGGCGGCTCATCGCCGGGAACTCTCCGTGGCGGCGGCCACTTCCGGATGGGCGGCCAGCATGTCTTCGACCTGCTCCAGCGTGGGCATGGCGGGCGAGGTCTCCAGCTTCGATGCGACGATCGCACCGGCGGCGGAGGCGAACTGGATCATCCGGGTGAGATCCCAACCGCTGAGCAGCGCGTGGCACACCGCCCCGCCGAAGGCGTCGCCGGCACCCAGGCCGCAGACGACGTCGATGCTGGTGGCGGGCACGAACGTGCGCTCGGTGCGTGACTTGGCCAGGGTGCCGACGGGCCCCTGCTTGACGATGGCGATGCCCACACCGCGGTCCAACAGGGCGTCGGCGGCGCGCTCGGGGTCGCTCTCCCCCACTGCGATGCGGCACTCTTCGAGGTTGCCGATGGCGACGTCGGCGTGCTCGAGCATGGCCCCGATGTGCGCCGAGGCGGTCAATTCGTCGTCCCAGAAACGCTCGCGGTAATCGAGGTCGAACACGATGGTGCTCTCCCCCTTCGCGCGGGCCAGGTGCCGGTGGGTCTCACGGGACGGTTCGACGGACAGGCCGCTGGCGGTGAGCCAGATCAGGTCGAAGCGGTCCAGCTCGGCCGGGAGGTCGTCGGGGCTGAGCTGCAGATCCGGAGTGCTGGGCTGCCGGTAGAAGTACAGCGGGAAGTTGTCCGGCGGGAACACCTCGCAGAACGTAACCGGGGTGTTGAAGGCGGGGTTGACCACCACGTGCGAGGCGTCGACGCCGCAGCTCTCCAGCTCCTGCACCACGAACCGGCCGAACGGGTCGTCACCCACGCCCGTCAGGGACGTGACGCCGGGGCGGTAGCGGGCGCACGCGACGGCCACGTTGGTGGCCGAGCCGCCCAGGAACTTGGAGAAGGTCTGCACGTCTTCCAGCTGGACGCCCACCTGTTGGGGGTACACGTCGACGCTGCACCGGCCCACCACCAGCACGCGGGGAACGCTCGCGTCATCCACAGCGATGACCTCCTTCGTCGTGGGTTCAGTCTGCCTCACGAACCGGGGCGGGTCAACTCTTTGTTCACACATATATGGCAGGCGTTCAGGGAGTATGATCACCTACCAACCACGGCCATGACGCCGGCGCAGCTGTCAAAGGTGGCCCTGTCCAGGAGTATGCATGAACGAGACCTACATCCCGCAGATCGAGATCGATCGCGACTCACCCATGCCGCTCTACGAGCAGATCGCCCGGCCCATCGAAAAGGCCATCCTCTCCGGCGAGCTGGCCGCCGGTTCCATGATCGAAGACGAGGTCTCCATGGCCCACCGGCTCGACGTTGCGCGCCCCACCGCCCGCCGCGCGCTGCAGGAACTGGTGGGCAAGGGCCTGCTGACGCGCCGCCGGGGCGTTGGCACCAGGGTCGCCCCACCCCACGTGCACCGCCCCATGAAGCTCTCCTCCCTCAACGACGACCTGGCCGACGCCGGCTTCCAACCTTCCACGAAGGTGCTCACCTACGAGGTGCGCGAGGCCACTGATCAGGAGGCCGCGGATCTCGGCCTGGCCGCAGGCGACGGCGTGCTCAGCGTCAGCCGACTGCGCTACGCCGACGACCACCCGCTCGCCGTGCTCACCAACGTGATCCCGCTCGACATCGCCCCCAGTTGGCAGGAACTGGGCGAGCACGGCCTGTACCAGTGCCTGGCCCAGCGGGGCGTGCAGATCGCCTCCGCCAAGCAACAGATCGGTGCGCGCGGCGCCACCGACGAGGAGGCCGAGACGCTCGGCGAGGATCCGGGAGCGCCCCTGCTGACGATGCACCGCGTGGGCCACACCGAGGACGGCCGCGCCGTCGAACTGGGCAGCCACGTCTACCGCCCCAGCCTCTACTCCTTCCAGTTCTCGCTGTTCATCTCCTGACGGCCAATGTCCTAACATTAACTTGACTTGGGACGGACATAAGGGCTACCTTGGCTGTACAAACGGCGACGACGCCGCCCTTCCCGGCACACTCAGGAGCCTGACTGATGACTGACATCTCGTACACCCCCGGCCCGCTGCTGAACGCAGCCCAGCACACCGACACCTGCCTGTGGAACGACTCCTCCGACCTCGAGGAACTGCGCCAGTCCATCTCGTTCGGCGGCGTGGGCGCTACCTGCAACCCGGTGATCGCCTACACCACCATCTCGAACCACCTCGACGAATGGAAGCCGCGCATCCGTGCCATCGCCGACGCGCACCCCACCTGGGGCGAGTCCCAGATCGGCTGGCAGGCCGTCAAGGACATGTCGGTCGAGGCCGCCGAACTGCTGCGGGATTCCTTCACCAAGTACAAGGGCCGCAACGGCCGCCTCTCGGTGCAGACCGATCCCCGCTTCCACCGCGACGCCAAGGCGCTGGCCGACCAGGCCGTCGAGTTCCATGAGATGGCCGACAACATCGTCGTGAAGATTCCCGCCACCAAGACGGGCCTCGAGGCCATCGAGGACGCCACGCGCCGCGGCGTCAGCATCAACGTGACCGTGTCCTTCAGCGTTCCGCAGGCCGTGCGCGCCGCCGAGGCCATAGAGCGCGGGTTGGAACACCGCGAGGCCGAGGGCCACGACGTCTCCGAGATGGGCCCCGTCGTCACCATCATGGTGGGGCGCCTCGACGACTGGCTGAAGCACGTCGTCGAGCGTGACGGCCTGGACGTCGACCCCGAGGCCCTCGAGTGGGCCGGGGTGGCCTGCATGAAGAAGGCCTACGGCATCTTCCAGGAGAAGGGCCTGCGCGCCCGCCTGTTGTCGGCGGCGTTCCGCAACGTGAACCACTGGGCCGAGTTCGTCGGCGGCGACGTCGTGGTCTCGCCCCCGTTCAAGTGGCAGCAGACGATCAACGACTCCGCAGACCTCGACGGCTCACCTCGCATGGACGTGCCCGTGCCGCAGGAGTACCTGGACGAGTTGATGAAGATCGAGGACTTCCGCCGGGCCTACGATGTGGACGGCATGACGGAGGAGGAGTTCGAGGACTTCGGGCCCACGCGCAAGACCCTGCGCCAGTTCCTCCAGGCGGACGCGGACCTGGACTCGTTGGTCCGCGACATCATCGTTCCGGCCCCATGAGGAGAGAATCAGTGACTGACAACATGCTCCGCGTCGCCATCATCGGCGCCGGCCGCATCGGCAAGGTGCACGCCCAGGCGATCGCCTCCCACCCTCGGGCCGAACTCGTGGTCGTGTCCGATCCGTTCGGCACCGCGGCCGAGGACCTCGCCGCCGCCCACGGCGCCCGCGCCGTCAAGGACGCTGAGGCGGTGTTCGCCGATTCGGACGTGGACGCGGTGATCATCGGCTCCCCCACCC
>DURG01000006.1 GCA_012837465.1 Propionibacterium sp.
CTGGGGATTCAAGGGGCTGGGGACCATCTTCGGATCGCAGTACCCGGGGCTCGTCGGGCATGAGATCGACCGGCTGGCACCGGAGTCGCCCGCCAACACCGCCGTCGTGGCCAGCAGCCCGCTCACGTGCACCAACATGGCGGGGCGCTCGGACATCACCTACTACACCGCACCTTCGGGTGCGGGCGTGGTGAACCTGGGCTCGTTCGGCTTCAACTGGGCGGTGTCGCCGTGGATGGGCTCGGCCCCCGCGCGTTCGCAGGAGTTCGCGCGCGGACTGGTCACGAACCTGGTGCGTGAGGCGGCCAGGGGGCCGCTGGGGGTGCGCTACCCGTCGTCCCCGGACTTCGCGAAGAACCCGCACCTGATCTACACCACGCCCGGCGAGCACCAGGTCAACGGCCGCTTGTGGCGCACCTCCTGCGAGCCGTACTCCGCCACGGAGCGCTGCCGCACCGAGATCTGGGGCACCACCGTGACCCAGGTGCGTGGCCGCTTCGTGCAGGCCAACGGCTGGCAGTTCAACAACCTGACCTACCGGCCCAGCGCCGAGGCGATCTGGGTGGGCAACCCGCTGGCGAGGGCGGGGGAGTGGACCGCCCAGGACGGCCGCAGGTGGCGCACCGAGTGCAACACCCCGGCCACCGGGAAGGGCGGCTGCCGCAGCTACATCTGGGCCAGCGTGATCGCCTACACGCCGCATTCCGGGGGCGGGGGCAGCTACGCGTGGCGCAACCAGTGGAACTTCAACTCGATGATGTCGATCGCGCGCCCGTCGTAGGCTGGGGGCATGAGCACTGACGCGTTGTTCCTTGTCGGCAACTCCAAGGGCGGCACCCTGACCACCGTGCGCATCAGCGACAACGAGCTGATCCGCGTGGGCGAGGTCGCCGTCGGCGTGGGCTGCAGCACGTTCGCCGTGGACGCTGAGCGTGGCGTCGTCCACGTGGCGGTGAAGCAGCCGTCGCCGGCGATCGTGACGCTGCGCATCGACCCCCGGGGTGGGCAGCACGAGGAGCTGTCCCGCCGCGAGGTCGACGATGAGCTGGCCTACCTGGACCTGTCGCCGCGCGGCCACATGCTGTTGGCCGCCTCCTACAACGGCGGTTGGGGTGCCTCGTTCGCTGTCGTCGACGGCGTGGTGGGCGAGGAGACCGGACGCGTGGAGGGACGCAACATGCACGCCTCGCTGTTCGACCCTGAAGGCCACAACGCCTACTTCGTCTCCCTCGGCGAGGACCACATCGCCCAGTTCGCGGTGACCTCGACGGCGGGGCTGACGCCGCTGTCCGAGCCCGTCGTCCGGCACAGCGCCGGCTCGGGGCCACGGCACCTCACGTTCTCCAAGGACGGGCGCAATGCCTATCTGCTGACCGAGTTCACCGGCGAGGCCGTGCGGTACGAGCGCGGCGACTCGGGACGCCTGACCCGCAAGGAGGAGGTGCCGGCCTACGACCTGACCCGCGGGCTGCGGACGTCGTCGTTCGGGGCGGACCCGCTCGAGGGCCACCTCATCTGGGGCGCAGACCTGGAGCTGGCCGGAGGCGAGCGCTGGCTGGTGTGCTCCGAGCGCACGGAGTCGACCATCGGCGCCGTGCACGTGCAGCCCGACGGCAGCCTGAGCGGCCCCGTCGTGATCACGGACACCGAGACGCAGCCGCGCGGGCTGAGGGTGTCGCCTGACGGTGACCACGTCGTCGTGGTGGGGGAGCGGAGCAACCATGCGTCGCTGTACCAGGTTTATGACGACGGCAAACTGGTGCTCCAGAGCCAGCTCGAGACCGGTGAGGGACCGAACTGGGTGCGCTTCCTCTGAGCGGTCGCGGGGCGCTTGTCCACAGGCTTACCCACAGCCGGGGATAAGTTACACCGCTGTGTTTTCGGCCTAGGGAACCACTTGCAGGCACCGTTTGTCGAGCCGCAGCCAAGTTTGTATAACCGGGCCTCTATACAATATAGAGTTCAAAGTAGAGCGCCTCAGGGCCTTTCTCTTCGTCTTCCGCGACTCTCTAGTCATGAAACCTTCCGTGAAGAGAGTCCGACGATGAGCCCGCGGCGTCCTCCGCGGCAGGCCCGGCTGCGGTGGCGAGCCCAGAAGACTGCTCGTGAGCACCGTCTGCGCAGTGCCACTGAACTGGCGGGGGTGTTGGTGACCAACGGCAACTGCGCCTTCCCGGGCTCCGGCTGGGACACCGCGGAGATCGGGCACGCCACTGCCACCAGCAATCGCGCCGCGGCGAGTGCGGCTGCGCCCGCGCTGAAACTATGCGCGGCGTGCCCCGTTATTGAGGAGTGCCGGCAATGGGCGACCGTTGATCGCTATACCGGGTTGGCGGCCGGAAGCTCATGGGTGCGGGGCGCCGAGTACGACGCGGACACCACGCGGAATAACTCCCGCACGAAGGCACTACTGGCCAGCTAGGCGGAGCGCCGGCGGTACCAGGCTTGGGCGGCCAACGCGTCTGCTGCGTCGACGATCGGCCGGCTGTGCAGTTTGATGCGCAGGGCATCCCAGAGGTGGGGCACGTTCTGTTGCGCACACCACGACTCCAGGACTTCCTTCCTCAGCTCTGGGGTGGCGGCCGAGGTGGACGTCGAGGGGCCGGTTCCAGGCGATAGCTTCGTGAGGGCGCTGCGTGTTGTATGCGACGCGGTAGTCCTCAGCTCGTTCGACCAGGGTCAACGCGTCGGGGATCTCGTCGAGGAACAAACGTTCGTGCTTCAGGGTGCCGAACCCGCGTTCGCGTGAGCCGTTCTGCCCAGGGCTTCTGACCCGAGTCCGGACATGGTGCAGCTCGGGGTGCGAGGTGATGAACAACTCGAAGTCGATCGAACGGAACGGGCCCCCGTTGTCGGTCACGATCGTGACCACGGGCAGCACCTCACCAGTGACCGGGTCGATCGGACAGGCATCGGCCAACGGATGCCCGAACAGGGCCTGGTAGTCAGCCAGAGCGAGTTCGACCGCGGCGATCGCGTCGTGTTTGTTGCCGGTGGGTGAAACATGCCACGGATGTTCATACTTCGAGTACCAGTCCCGGTCCCCGCGATCCTCCACGTCCCGCAGGTGGTGGTCTCGAACTCGGAGAATTCCAGTTGCCACACCTGGTTCGGACCATCCGGGGTCTTCGCGAAGGCGGCTCTACGGTCGGCGGCGAGCTCGCGGCGCTGGTTCTGGTACTGACAGGCCAGCAGCAGCCCCTCGTCACGCAGCAGCCGCAGCACGGTCGCCTGGGACACCTTGTGCCCGTCATGGCGGGTCAGCGCCCAGATCTTGCGATGCCCCCACGCCGGTTTGGCCAGCGCATGCCTAACCTCGATGGGATCGCCACGGCCCGGCGTCTCACGCGGACCATGAGAACTGCCGGGTCGTCTGCTATACCGGCTTTGCCGACGATGGTGCCCTTGCTGAGGCGCTCGAGGCTGGCGCATCAGGCTTTCTACTCGAGACTGACAGCCCGGGACTCCTGCTCCATGCCGTGCGAGCCGCTCACCGTAACGAGATCCTCATCTCCCCGAAAACGCTCAAGGCGTATCTCGCCCGCCGCCATGCAAAGGCCCAACCCCCGGAACTCACCCCTGGCGAGCAGCGGCTCCTGGTGCTCATCGGCCAAGCTGACCAATGCCGACATCGCTGACGAACTCGGCCTCACGATCAGCACAGTGAAGACCTACGTTTCGCGGCTTCTGTTGCGCCTAGACCTGACCAATCGCACCACCCTCGCCGCCCACGCTCACGAATGGGGAATCGTCGACTGACTGCCGCATTCCAGGAGGGCAGGTCTGTCGGGATGCCCACGCACCTCGTCACCAGGTGGCGATGGTGTTGCTGGTCCAGTTGTTCTCGTTCTGTGACCAGCTGATGCGTTGGTCTGAGCAGTAGTTGTCGGTCTCGGCGCGTGGTACGTGGATGGTTTGGAGTGTGTTGGTGGTTGTGTCGTAGACGGCCACTTGGTCTGTTTCCTCGGGTTTGTATGGGGTGAAGACGACCTTGCCTGCGCAGACATCGAGGTCCCATATTTCGCGGTCGTTCGGGATGGGGATCTGGGCTATGGGGGTTGCGCTGGTGTCCATGATCAGCACGGCCTCTCCCGTGGATATGGCGACGATGTTGCCACTGGAAGCGAGCCGCTGGGCACCCCAACTTGCTTCTGAGTCTTGAGTGAAGCGGACAAGCTCGGTCACTGTGCCGTCGGTGTCGATGCGGACGATTCCTGTTTGAGGATGATCTTCCGCTTCGGAGAGTGTCACAGCCACGATGCCTCCGGTGACTGGTGAGAGTTGTGCGCTGAGGGCGAGCATCTCTTTGGGTTCTCCACCGGCGGGGTCGGCAGCCAGGATCCTGGGCTGGAAAGTGCCGTCGGGTTGTTCGTGCGCTGTCCACCACCACACGAGCCCTTCTGACAGGCGGGGGAAGGGGTCACCTCCAGCCAGTGGGAGGAATTCCGTTGTCGCTTTGCGCTGGTCCTCTGCGGCAGCCACAAGGATGGGCTTGCCGCCGTCGAGTTCTTGGGCGAAGAGCCGCCAGTTCGACTCGTACATGTTGTCAGAGCTGGTTTCCATCCATACGACCCATTGCTCGTTGATGTCGCCGGCGTATGTTTGACGTGGGCGGCCGTCAGGGCGGATGTTGGAAGTGTCGGCAAAGAGGTCGACGGTGCCGTCATCGCGGAGGAGTCCGACCCTGTTGCTCTTCACGAACGCGGCTTCCTCGAAGTTCTCGCTGGGGGAGAGGGTGACAAGAGTCCTGTCGTTGCTGAGGGCGAGGAGGATCGTGTGGTCGTGGCCAGGCTGAGCTGGTGTGATGCTCGCGATTTCGGGCAGGGTCAATGGCTTGGCATCATCGAGTTCCACGAGGGGGAACTCCAAGGCGTCGCCTGCTGTGTCAACAAGGGTGTGAGGATCTGCTGGTTCGCTTGTTGAGGCGGCGGGAGGAGTGCTGGGGGCGGGCGCGATCGTGGGCTGCGGCGTTGTGGTGCAGCCCGACAGCAGGGCTGCTGCGACCAGCAGCCCTGCCGTTCGGAATCCTGAACGCAGGTTGGTCACGCAACGATCCCGTTAGTTGTCACCCACTGATGGAAGCCCGACGCAGAATAGGTGAATGTCTCTGGCACGGTGACACCTGACCACACGCCCTGGGCGGGGTCGTGGAATGCGAGAGTGCTGCCGCTCCCGCTGTACCCGTGGCCTACGATCCAGTGACCAATGTTCTTGGTCTTGGGATGTCCGTTGTAGTGAGCACTGTTCGCATACTCGTAGGTGTCGACGGCGACCGGGAGGTAGTTTGCTCCGATGTTATTGACGAAAGAGGCTTTCAGACTGGCCAACGTTGGACTCTGGATCTGCTGATACTCGGTGGTACCGACGATCTCATTCAGCGTGGGAGCCATCACCTTGAGCGCCCACTTGGTCGCGCCATTGGCGTCGGTCTTCAGGTAAGTGGATCCTGCCAGGGTCGCCTGGGAGTAGGACTTGCCCTTGTACTTGGCGATCATCGATGCCGTCGCCGGCCCGCAGTAGTACCCGTTGGCCTGCTTCTGGTGAGTCATCACGAAAGTCCTTGCGGTGGGTGGAACGGCGGCGGCGGCGCGTGACATCCTCTTGGCCGCAGCATCTTCACGTGCCTCGACAACCGCTTCAGGATTATCCTTCTCCAGCTCGGCGAGCTCAGCTTCGATGGCTGCTTGATCGCTCGCTGTCAGACCAGCGACCGTTTGGTAAGTGAGCAGCGCTTCCGCGATGTGTTCCTGAGCTTCGGGCGACTGCTCATCCCGTTCGCTCGGAGGGGTGTAGTCGATCCCGAACTGAATGTCGTCAGTCGTCTCAGTTCCGGGGTCTGCCCAAGCGTGCACAGGCATAGCGAGCAGGAACGTAGTCATGACTGCCACGGTCAGTCGGGTTGCTGTTGGACGGGGCTGGATGCAGCGTTGCATCTCTGTACTCCTACAGGTTCGGGTTATGACGATGATCAAGGGGTTAGTTGGGTGGCGGTTTTTCCGTCATCGAATCAACCGCGTTGATCTCCTACGCACCATAGTAGTACGCATGCCCCACCACCAGATCCCGCGCAGCCCTACGAGCCGGCTGCGGCCACGGCCCCTTCGGACCGCGATCCTGACGGGCCTTGGCCTGCCACCGGCGCCACGTGCGTTCAGGCATGTCGATCAACTTCACGAACCTCGCGGTCGACATGCCCGCCTCCCTGCGGATCACCTCGAGGTCCTCGAAGGGCCCAACCGGCCCTCCGCCGACTTCTTCCACACCCGGATCTCGACAGCGGCCTCACCCAACGCCTGAGTCAGCTCGGTCACCTCGGCCTCCAACTGCTGCTCCCGAGTCGACAGCCCGGACCTGCCTGCCGCGAGCCCAGCTTTGCCCGCTTCGAGGAAGTCGGCTTTCCACCGACCGATGGACTGCTCACTGACCTTCTCCCGCCGCGCAGCCTCAGCGATCGTCATCTCTCCAGCCAGAATGCTCAACACAATCCTGGTCTTCTTCTCCACCGGAATCACTGGTGGTCGGAGCCTGACCCGGTTTCCCGGACGGTTCTTGTGTGTTGATCATGCCGCGATTTCTGCGGCGGTGTGAAGGGCTTCGTAGTCTGCGGGGCTGAGGTCGCCGAGCGAGGTGTGCCGGCGGCGGGGGTTATAGAACCCTTCGATCCACTCGAACATGGCCGACGCGAGCTGCGTCCTGGAGTCCCAGCTCGTGCGGTCCAGGAGCTCGCGTTGCATCGTCGACCAGAAGCTCTCGATGAGCGCGTTATCGACGCTGGAGGCGACTGTGCCCATCGATCCGAGCAGCCCGGCCTGGCGGAGCCGGTGCCCGAAGAGCCACGAGGTGTATTGCGCTCCGCGGTCCGCGTGAACGACCGTGCCGGGCTCGGGACGGCGTCGCCAGCGCGCCATCTCGAGCGCGTCGACGACGATCTCCGCGGTGATGCGATCGGAGATCGACCAGCCAACGATGCGGCGTGAGTACGCGTCGATGACGGCGGCGCAGTAGACCCATCCATCTCTCGCGCGGTGCTGCGTGATGTCGCAGAACCAGAGCCGATTCGGCGCGTCGGCGCGGAACTGCCGCTTCACGAGGTCCTCGTGCGTGGCCGTGTCCGGCTTCCACCCGCGCCGCTTCCGACGGTGCGAGACCCCGACCAGACCGTCCTGTCGCATCAACCGGGCGACGCTTTTGCGGCCGACGTGAACGCCGAGACCGAGGCGCAGCTCGGCGAGCACGCGCGGAGCACCATAGATCTCGCGGGAGTCGGCGTGGATGCGTCGGATCGTCGTCCTCAACGCCGCATCCGCGACCGCTCGCGGCGATGGTGGCCGGCTCCCGGGCGAAGTAGGCGCTGGCGCGCTTGAGTATCTCGATCTCCATCTCCAGCACCCGGTTGCGGCGGCGCAGCTCGACGAGCTCCTTGTGCTCGTCTGTCGTGACACCGGCCTTGCGACCGGAGTCGACCGCGTCGCGGTTCATCCAGTTCCGCAGGCAGGACTCGCTGATCCCGAGATCACGGGCGGTCTGGCCGACAGGATTGCCCTGGGCAACCAAATCCAGAGCTCGACGCCGGAACTCCGGCGGGTGGGCAGCAGGCATCTCACAGACTCCTTCCGAGACGATCATCGCCTCAACTCAGGTGTCCGGGAAACCGGGTCAGGTTCCCCTACCTGACCCAGAAGTCATGACGTTCACCCCACCAAACC
Source organism: Propionibacterium sp. (assembly GCA_012837465.1). Lineage (GTDB taxonomy): Bacteria > Actinomycetota > Actinomycetes > Propionibacteriales > Propionibacteriaceae > Arachnia. Next base: position 7,707 of record DURG01000006.1, read on the forward strand.
ACTGTCCCAGAAGTCATGAAGTTCATCTGTCCCAGAAGTGGCGCATCAAGACACCGCAACTACCTGAGCGTTGCGCAGTCGAAGCTGGGGGCATCCACCCGCCACGAGGCAGTGCGCATCGCCCAGACCCGCGGCTGGATCTAGGCTCCGATAGCGGCGCTCTTCGTGGCCTCGGCCGCCCTGTCAGCGCCCCAAGGCGCGTGTCACAAACCGGGCATCAGCAACGGCTGCGCTGGCCTCTCGCATGAGCCGATCGTTGACCTGCTCCACAGCGTCGCGGGTCACGGTGTGGCCGTTCAGTGGGTGGATGACGAAGTCATTGAAGCTGCCCATGCCGCCTCGGAAGCCCGCGAGAACGAGCTCAAACCCTGCCACACGGCTCGCCTCCACGTCCGCGATGGCACGCGAGATCCACTGCAGCCACTTCACCTCTCCTGCTTCCTTCAGGATGGCCTCGACCTCCCGAGCATGGGCGAGGAACGAAGCAGTCCGCGCCTCGACATCCTGATCGTTCGTCATGCTGCCATCTTGCCTCACCCCCGCGGAGAACTAGTTCGACGCGAAGAGCCTGTCGGCAGAGGCCGCACCACAAGTAGCATCCAGGTACCTACCCGTCACGATTCGAGGTGTCATGCCCACTTGGTTCTCACTCGTCGGGTTCCTCCTCGCCGTGACGCCCCTGGTGATGACGCCAGGCGCCAGCTTCACGCTGGTGAGCGCCAAGGGCGTCTCCAGTGCTCGACGCGGGGCGTTCCAGATCATCCTCGGCACGGGTCTCGGCATCCTCACCCATGCATCCGGGAGGGCAGCGATGGCAGAAATTGATGCGGTGAGGTCAGCTTATGATGAGGTCGCCGACACCTACGCGGACCACATTCAGGGGACCGAAACCGAACAGCCGATCGATCTGGCGATGATCAGGCACTTCGCTGCCCTGCTGCCCAACCAAGCCCACGTCGTAGACGCCGGATGCGGGGCGGGCAGGATGCTGCCCCTTCTGGCTTCCCTTGGCTGCCAGGTGGAGGGGATCGACCTGTCCCCCGGCATGATCCGTCGAAGTAGGCGAGATCATCCGGGATTCTCGACGCAAGTGGCAAGCATGGACGACATGCCCTTCGGGGACGAACACCTCGACGGTGTCTTCTCCTGGTACTCAACGATCCATTCCCCAGACGACATGCTGCCCCCTATCTGCGCTGAAGTGCATCGGATTCTCCGTCCCGGCGGTGTGGCCCTGTTTGCCTTTCAGGCAGGCTTCGGGGCGAAGGACGTCGGCGCGGCTTACGAATCAGCCGGCCACCGGATCAGCTTGATTCGCCACAACCGAACACCCGACGAGGTGGTTGCGGTCTTGGAGACCGCTGGTTTCGACGAGATCGCGCGCATGAATCGCACAGCATTGGCCGGCGAGCGGGATGCTCAGGCAGTGGTCATCGTCCGCAAGAAATAGCGATGTCCCTTGCCATGGACACTGCAACGCGACGACACGCCCGGCCTACATTAAACGACCGGCCCTGAACAGCTGGTTCGTTCAATCTGCCGCCCGTGATTTCGTTCAAACTAGGGCGCGGCTCGACATCGTTTGTCGAGCCGCAGCTACTTTTTATAAACGGGCCAGGGTCGGGAGCTTCTAGGCAATCTACAATGAGGACGATGTAGAACATTCCATGTACTGGTGGA
>DURG01000295.1 GCA_012837465.1 Propionibacterium sp.
AGTTGGCGCGCAAGACCCCGACCCTCGCCGAGGAACTGGGCTACGCGTCGGCGGCAGCCAACGGCGTCGCCGGGGCGCCCGAGCCGAAGGTCCGCCTGCGCGACCTGCCGTTCCGCGGCGTCGTGCGCGTGGGCCTCCTGTTCTTCATCGTGCTCGGCGGCATGTACTCCGGCATCTTCACCCCGACGGAGTCCGCAGCGATCGGCGCCCTCGCGGCCATGGTCATGCTGGTGGCCGAGCTCTTCAAGGACGGCTGGCGTGCCATCCTCAACGGGATCATCGAGGGCCTGAAGGAGACGGCCGGCACCACGTCGATGGTGTTCGCCATCATCGTCGGGTCGTCGATCCTCTCGGTGTTCTTCGTCGCGGCGAAGGTGCCGCAGATGCTCACCAACGCCGTCGTTGACCTGGGCATGAACCCGCACCTGACGATGGGCCTGCTGCTCATCACGCTGCTGCCCTTGGGCATGGCGCTGGAATCGATCTCCATCCTGGTGATCACCGTCCCACTGCTGTACCCCGTCGCCGAGGCCCTGGGCTTCAACGGCATCTGGCTGGCGATCATGATCGTCAAGCTGATCGAGATCGGCATGGTCACCCCGCCCGTCGGCATCAACTGCTTCGTGGTTGCCGGCACCTCGGGCATCAAGGTCTCCGAGATCTTCAAGGGCGTGCTGCCCTTCGTGATCGTGGACCTGCTGGTGATCGCGCTGTTCTTCTTCGTGCCGCAGCTCGTGTTGTGGCTCCCGTCACTCGTGACGTTCTGACGAAGGATGACCGTGATGTTGGAGGCCACTGCCACCCTGGCGAAGTCCGAACTGGTCTACCGCGAGCTGCGCGGGCACATCCTGTCGGGGCGCTACGTGGCGGGCTACCGCCTGGTGCTCAACCAGATTGCCCGCGAGCTCGGGGTCAGCTCGGTGCCGGTGCGAGAAGCCATCCGCAGGCTCGAGGCCGAGAAGCTCGTCACGTTCACCCGGAACGTCGGCGCGGAGGTGTCCTCCATCGACCTGGGTGACTACTCGAACGCGATGCAGACGCTGGCGATCATGGAGGGTGCGGCCACCGCGCTGGCCGCACCCCACCTGAGCGAAGAGGAGCTGGGTGTCGCCAGCGAGGCGAACGACGAGATGGCCAAGCTTGCGCACGCCGTCCCGTTCGACTCGGCGGCCTTCACCAAGCTCAACGCCCAGTTCCACCGCGTGCTCTGGGCCGCCTGCCCCAACGACCACCTCAACCACATGATCGACCAGGAGTGGGGGAGGGTGGCAGCCATCCGGCGCACCCAGTTCGTGTTCACCACCGAGCGCGCCCTGACGTCGGTGGCCGAGCACGCCGAGATGCTGCGGCTGATCCGCAACGGCGCGCCGCTCGAGGACATCGAGCGGGTGGCCCGCAACCACAAGATGCGCACCTTGCGCGACGTCGTGGACGCTCGCGCCCCCCATTGATACCCATTCCCTGTTTCACCACAACGAAGTGAGGACGAACACCATGCAGTTCCACCACCACGGCTACGTGTCCACCGATCCGCTCATCAAGCCCGCGGCGGGCGTCGGCATCGATCGCTCGCCTGAACTCCCCGACACGATGGATGTGCTCATCGTCGGTGGTGGCCCGGCGGGCATGATGATGCTGGCCCAGCTCGGCCAGTTCCCGACCATCGAGACGCGCATGATCGAGCGCCGCCCGCACCGCCTCATCCTCGGCCAGGCAGACGGCATCCAGGCGCGCTCCGTCGAGACGTTCCAGGCCTTCGGCTTCGCCGAGCGCATCATCGCCGAGGCCTACAAGATCACCGAGATGGCGTTCTGGAAGCCCGATGCCGAGAATCCCGACAACATCGTGCGCACCGCCCGCACGCCCGACGACGACCGGGGCATCAGCGAGTTCCCGCACCTCATCGTGAACCAGGCCCGCGTGCTCGACTACTACTGCGAGGCCGCCAACCGCGGCCCGGCCAAGCTCGAGCCGAACTATGGCTGGGAGTTCAAGGGCCTCACCGTCGAGCAGGGCGAGGAGTACCCCGTGCGGGTCGAGCTCGTCGGCTGCGCCGGCGAGCAGGACGGCGTCGAGCGGGTGGTGCGCGCCAAGTACGTCCTCGGTGCCGACGGCGCCCGCTCCAAGGTGCGCGACGACATCGGCGCCGTGCACGTGGGCAGCGTCTCCTACCACGCCTGGGGCGTCATGGACGTGCTCGCCAACAGCGACTTCCCCGACATCCGCCTCAAGTGCGCCATCCAGTCCAAGGCCGGCTCCATCCTGCACATCCCCCGCGAGGGTGGCTATCTGTGCCGCATGTACATCGATCTGGGCGAGGTCCCCGAGGACGACGCCCGCGCCGTGCGCAAGACCCCGCTCGAGACCATCATCAAGAAGGCCAACGAGATCCTCCATCCCTACACGCTCGACGTGAAGGACGTGCCGTGGTGGAGCGTCTACGAGGTGGGCCACCGCGTCACGGATCGCTTCGACGACGTCCCGGTCGAAGAGGCGGGCACCCGCACGCCACGCGTGTTCATCGCCGGCGACGCCTGCCACACGCACAGCGCCAAGGCCGGGCAGGGCATGAACGTGTCCATGCAGGACTCGTTCAACCTGGGCTGGAAGCTGGGCCACGTGCTCACCGGCCTCGCGCCGGAGTCGCTGTTGCAGACCTACACTGCGGAGCGCCAGGAGATCGCGCAGAACCTCATCGACTTCGACCGCCAGTGGTCCTCCATCATGGCCGCCAAGCCGGG
>DURG01000296.1 GCA_012837465.1 Propionibacterium sp.
ACGGCCAGTGGCTCGTCGCCGATGGCCCGCCGCTCCGGGTGCCGAATGAGCACCAGGCGACCCCCGGCCTCCAACACCGCGGTCTCAAGCGCGCCGCCGACGGCGGGGTCGAGCAGGCGTGCCTCCGTTGCGGCCTTCGCGCCCCAGGGCCCCGGGACCTCGAGGCAGACGTAGAAGCTCCCACGGGCAGCGGTCCCCCACGCGGGGAGATCGGCCCGGGACCACTCCATCGAGCAACGCAGCATGGCTCCGAGCCTATCCCCCAGTCAGGGGGTAGGTAAGCCTCACCTTGATTGAACACGGCGTTCGAAAACGAAACAATGGCGTCATGGCCGGTTTCATCAAGCGTTATCCGTTGGTCACGTCGACGTTGGCCGCCCTCGTGCTCGTCCTGGCGCTGTACTTCACGGGGTACACCACCCCCGCGCAGTGGATCGGCACGGCCTACGTGGCGTTCATCATCGTGCTGACCGCCATCGACATGGTCAAGGACATCATGCGTGGCCACTACGGCCTCGACATCCTCGCGGTCGTCGCCATGGGCGCCGCCATCGCCGTGGGTGAATACATCGCCGCCATGATCGTGGTGCTGATGCTGACCGGCGGCGAGGCACTGGAGGACTTCGCGGAGGCCCGGGCCGCGCGCGACCTCGACGCCCTCCTCAAGCGCGCCCCCGTCACCGCCCACCGGCTCGAATCCGACGCCCCGGACGCCGCCGTCGTCGACATCGACGTGGACGAGGTGCAGCCCGGCGACCTCCTCCTCGTCAAGCCCGCCCAGGTCGTCCCCGTCGACGGCGAACTCCTCACCGACGAGGCGACCTTCGACGAGTCGTCGCTCACCGGAGAATCACTCCCCGTGCACCGCACCGCCGGCGACGCCATCATGTCCGGCTCCCTCAACGGCGAGCGAGCAGTGCGCCTCCGCGCCACCGCGACCGCCGCGAACTCCCAGTACCAGCAGATCATCGCCCTCGTGCAGCAGGCAGAGGAGGCCAAGGCCCCCACCGTCCGCATCGCCGACCGCTACGCGGTGCCCTTCACCGTCGTCTCGCTGATCGTCGCGGGGCTGGCCTGGTACCTCTCGGGCGACCCCGTCCGCTTCGCCGCCGTCCTCGTGCTCGCCACCCCGTGCCCGCTGCTCATCGCCGCGCCCGTCGCCTTCATGGGCGGCATGAGCGCCGCGGCCCGCTCCGGCATCATCGTCAAGGGCGGCGCCACGCTCGAGGCCCTGGCCCGCGCCAAGGCGGTCGCCTTCGACAAGACCGGCACCCTCTCCCACGGCGAGCCCGAACTGGTGAAGGTCATTCCCGCCAACGGCACCCCCGCCGACGACCTGCTCAGGCTGGCCGCGTCCGCCGAGCAGTACTCCTCCCACGTGCTGGCGCGGGGCATCATCGACGCCGCCCTCGAGGACGGACTCACGCTGTCCGCCAGCCACGACGCCGAGGAGATCGCCACCAACGGCGTGCGCGCCACCGTCGACGGCCGCCGCGTCGTGATCGGCAAGCTGGCCTTCGTGCGCGCCGAGGACCCCTCCGCGGATTCGGTGCCGCTCGAGGCCGGGCAGACATCGGTCGCCATGGCCATCGACGGCCGCTTCGCCGGCACCCTCCTGCTCGCCGACAAGCTCCGCGACAACGCCGCCCACACCGTCGATGAACTGCGCGCGCTCGGCCTCACCGACGTCGTCATGCTCACCGGCGACAACCGCGACACCGCCCGCGCGCTGGCCGGCCAGGCCGGCATCGAGGACGTGCACGCCGAGCTGCTTCCCGCCGACAAGGTGGACCTCGTGAGCAGGATGCAGGGCCCCGTCATCATGGTGGGCGACGGCGTCAACGACGCCCCCGTGCTCGCCGCGGCCGACGTCGGCATCGCGATGGGCGCCCGCGGTTCCACCGCCGCCAGCGAATCCGCCGATGCGGTGATCGTGCGCGACGACGTGGAGCGCGTGGTGCGCGCCGTGGAGGTCGGCCAGCACACCTACAAGGTCGCCCTGACGGCCATCTGGATCGGCATCGTGCTCTCGCTCGGGCTCATGGTCGTCGCCGCATTCGGCCACATCCCGCCCGTGGTAGGCGCGCTCACGCAGGAGTTCGTCGACCTCGCCGCCATCCTCTACGCGCTGCGTGCCCTGACCGGCGGCAAGCGGGACGTTCAGCCGCAGTTGACCAGGCCGACGGCGGACTTGAGCCGCAACACCCGCGTCGCCGAATCCGTGAGCTGAGCCGCGAACTCCTCGTCCGCCTCGGCCGCCTCCAGGGTGGCCGAGGTCATGGCCTGCATGATCCGAGGGTTGGCGTTGATCACGATGTCGCCGCCTGCCTGGATGAAGCGCACCGCCCGATCCGCTGGCTCGACGGTCTTGACGGCGGCGGCCGCGCCGAGGTCGTCGGCGATCACGACGCCGTCGAAACCCAGGTCGCCGCGCAGCAGGTCGGTGATGACCGCCGAGCTGAAGACGCCCTCGTTGTCGGGGTCGATCTGGCTGAACACGGCCGACGACACCATCACCGAATCCACCCCCGCCTCGATGGCGGCCCTGAACGGCTCCAAGTGCTCGGAGTCGCGCGTCACGTCGGTGTCCTCGGCGGCGCCGAAGTCGGTGTTGGTGACCACCTCGCCCAGGCCCGGGAAGTGCTTCACGGAGGTCGCCAGGCCCTCGCCGCGCATGCCGTCGATGAACGAGACGACGGATTCGGAGACGAGCGCGGGATCCGAGCCGAAGTCGCGCTTCAGGCGCCCGATCGGCTCGTTGGTGGTGCGCTTGGCGTCCGGCACGAGGTCCCCGACGGGGGCCAGGTCGTAGTGGATGCCGGCCTCCTTGAGCTCACCGGCCCAGATGGCGGCTGCGGCCTCGAGGTCGTCCGGCGCCATCGCGCCCTGGTCCCGCGCGGGTGGGATCTCGGAGAAGCCGGGGCCCTTCAGCCGCTGGACGGTGCCGCCCTCCTGGTCCACCGCGACCAGCAGCGGCAGCTTCGAGGTGCCGAGGCTGCCGAGGCGCAGGGTGAGCTTGCGGATCTCGTTGGCGCCCGCCGTCGTGTTGCCGAGCAGCAC
>DURG01000022.1 GCA_012837465.1 Propionibacterium sp.
ATGGTGGTGCCTGGGGTGGGGGGTCGAGTTTGATGCCGCGCAGGATGTATCTGGAGTGTTGTCGGGGTTGTTGGGCAGGGTCGATGTGCCGGGGTGGGGTGAAGGTCGGTAGCCCGGTGGCTGGGTTGAGGTGAACCTGCCATTGGGATTCGGGGGACTGTTTCGGGTCTGGTTCGACCACTCGGTGGTGGTGCGGACACAACAGGACGCCGTTGTCGATGCTGGTGGGCCCACCGGCCCACCAGGGTGTGATGTGGTGGGCGTGGCAGGAGGCGGGGGCGGTGTTGCAGTGGGGGAACGCGCAGCCCTGGTCTCGTTCGGTGAGGGCGGTGAGCATCGCCGGGGTGAAGAACCGCTTCTCGCCGCCGACGTCGAGGGGGCGGGAGTTGCCGTCGAGGAGGACGGGGATGATCTTGGCGTCGCAGGCGAGCCGGCGGGCGTCGCCTGCGGAGATGGGGGTGACGCCGTCGAGGTCGAAGATCCCGGCTGCTCCGAGCCCGGTCACGAGGGTGTCGTAGTCGATGGTGACGTGCACGGTGGGCCGGTCCCCGCCATGGGCCGGGAGCGTCCCGCTGGCTGCGGCGGCCTCGCACAACAGCACCAGGGCGTCGGCGCGGCGCATGTCGCGAGACGGGATCTCACCCGAGTGTGCGTAGGAGGACGCCGAGGGCATCAGTGCGTCCAGTTGCGCTGCCAGCAGGGCGGCCTCGGCGACGGGAAGTTGGCCGGTGATCCGCATGGAGCCGTGGTGGTCGGGAGACAGCCGTAGGTAGCGGTTCCGGTGGGCGGCGCGTTCCTCCGCGGCGAGCCGCTTGGCCTCGTCTGCGTCGGCTCGTTCCGGGTCGATCACCTCCAACAGCCGGGCGGCCAGCGTGCGGAGCTCGGTGGGGCCGAGGGTGTCTGCGTGCTCGAGGATCGACTTCTGGCACTCCCCGAGTTCGGTGCGGGTCAGGTGGGCGGGGAGCTTCTTCAATCCGGAGACGATGGCCTCGGCCTGGGCGAGGGAGACGCGCCCGTTGTTGAGGGCGTCTGCGACCAGCTCGAACCGCTCGCCGAGCTCAGCCGACAGCTTCATGGCGGAGGTTGCCTGCGCGGTGGTGGTGCGCACCGATTCGCGCACTCCCGCCAGCACGTCGTCGGCGCCGGCCAGGCGTGCCTCGTGAATCAGGTGCAGCCGCAGCCCGACGATCTGGGCCTCGACCTCAGCCAGCCCCTCGACCAGCCCAGCCAATCCGGGGTTCTCCGTCGCTCGGAGCGAGCGCGTGGATTCCCACAGCGCGGCGATGCCGCTCTGCACCAGATCCAAGCCCTCGTTCATACCCACTATTATTATCGACCGCACTGACAAAACAAGGCCGAGATCAGGTTATCCACAGGTGTCTTCTCAAACTTCCTCAAGCCGGCTGCCATGAGCCAGATCCGAGTGCTCTTCGCTGTGAGGGACTCAACTTGGAGCGCTTCCGAGCGCGGTGCTAGAGTTGTCGATGCTCTGGGGCTATGGCGCAGTTGGTAGCGCGTCTCGTTCGCAATGAGAAGGCCGGGGGTTCGAATCCCCCTAGCTCCACCAGGGAACAGCCCCACGCACTGCGTGGGGCTGTCTCTTTCGGAGTGGGCTACGGCGCCCGAGTCAAGGCTTGTGGCCAGCTGACACAATGGCCCCATGACTGCGCGCTATGCCCCGGGCCAGACTGCCGAGCACGAGAGGCTGGCCGCGTCCGGCGACGAGCATTCCGCGTGGCGACTCTGGGGGCCCTACGTGGCCGGGCGACAATGGGGCACCGTCCGCGAGGACTACTCCGCCGACGGCAACGCCTGGGAGTTCTTCCCGTTCGACCATGCGCACCGTCGCGCCTACCGCTGGGGCGAGGACGCCATCGCCGGCCTCACCGACCGCTACGGCTTCCTGAACCTCGCACCCGCCTTCTGGAACGGGAACGACGACCGGCTCAAGGAACGTCTCTTCGGCCTGACCAACTCGCAGGGCAACCACGGCGAGGACGTCAAGGAGTACTGGTGGCACGTCGACGCCACCCCCACGCATTCCTACGGCGAATACCTCTACCGCTACCCGCAGGCCGCCTACCCGTATCAGGAGTTGGTCGAGAAGGGCCGGGCGATGCCGAAGGAGGAGCGCGAGTACAAGCTGATCGACACCGGCGTCCTCGACGAGGACCGCTTCTTCGACATCACCGTCGTGCATGCCAAGGACACCCCCGACGACATCGTCATCGAGTTCCGCGTCGTCAACCATGGGCCGGAGGCCGCGCCACTGGACGTGCTCGGGCAATGGTGGTTCCGCAACACCTGGGCGTGGCAGCGCGACGACCGCAAGCCCACCATCGCCCGGGGCACGCTCGCGGGCCGCGACTGCCTCACCGCCACCCACGACTGGCTCGGCACCCACCACCTGGTCGCCGAGGATGGCCCCAACGGGCCCGCACGGTTCCTCCTGTGCGACAACGAGACCAACGCCCAGCGCATCTTCGGGCCTGGGTCCGGCATGGAGCAGCCTGCGCATCCGAAGGACGCCATTGACGACGCCGTCGTGCACGGTGACGAATCCCGGCTGGGACGGCGATGGTGGCAGACCTTATCTGCCTGGAGGACGGCGACGACCCGATCCTGCGCGACGCCACCAGCTGATCAGCTGTCGGCGACGACGTCGACCTGCGTGGCTGCTCCCTGCTCCACGGTCC
>DURG01000297.1 GCA_012837465.1 Propionibacterium sp.
GTTCGCTGCGGATGGGCAGCGGTTGGAGGGGCCCGCCGTCGCGGATCTTGACCGGCTGGGCTGAGGACGCGGGGGAGGCGCCGGCTGGCGAAATCTTCTCGGTGGTTGAATGGGTATCCCGCCGGTCCCCGGAAGCACGGGGAGCGGGGCGACGGGATGTTGAGCGATGAACCGTGAGGTGCAGCAAGGCGACGGTGCCGTCCACGTCTTGTCGGAGACCGACGACGTGGGCGTGGTGCTCCACGAGGACGGCCCAGTACCCGTCGGGCACAAGGTTGCGCTCAAGGCAGTGCCCCAAGGCGCCCCGGTGATGAAGTACGGCCATGTCATCGGGTACGCCACCCAAGACATCGCCGCGGGGGAGCACGTGCACTCCCACAACTTGGCCTTCGGGGACCATCCCGACAGCGCAGACGGGGGTGACCAACTGCAGCTCGAGCTACCAACCCCGGAACTGACCTCGTTCATGGGGATCGTGCGATCGGACGGGCAGGTGGCCACCCGCAACGTGATCGCCATCGTGTCGACAGTCAATTGCTCGGCCACCGTGTGCCAACGCATCGCGGACCGGGCGCTCGCCGACGGCCTCCTCGAATCGGCCCCACACATCGACGCAGTGGTTCCCATCACCCACCAGAGCGGCTGTGGGCTCTCCGACAGCGGGGAGAACCTCATCAGGTTGCGCAGGACGCTCGCCGGCTTCGCCGGCCATCCCAACGTTGGTGGGCTGGTGGTCGTGTCGCTGGGCTGTGAGGTCAACCAGATGACCGAGTTCCTGCGTGAGGTGCGGCGCCGAGACGACCTCCCGATCGTCGAACTGGGCATCCAGGAGATGGGCGGATCGCGCGCAGTGATCGAGGCCGGCGTCCGAGCAGTCCATGACCTGGCGCAGCAGATGGACGCGCCCGTGAGGCGTCCGGTTGACGTGGGCGAACTCGTCCTGGGCCTCAACTGTGGTGGATCCGACGGGTGGTCCGGCATCACCGCCAACCCTGCGCTCGGCGTCGCGTCGGACATGGTGGTGGCGGGCGGCGGAAGGTCGGTGCTCGCCGAGACGCCGGAGATCTATGGAGCAGAAGACCTGCTCCTGCAGCGTGCCACCAGCCCGGACGTGGCCGGCAAGCTCCGGGAAGTGATCTCCCGGTGGGAGAAGCACGTCCAGTCGGCCGGGGAATCGCTCGACAACAATCCCTCGCCCGGGAACAAGGAGGGTGGGATCACGACCATCCTCGAGAAGTCGCTGGGGGCGGTCGCCAAGGGTGGGCACGCTCCGCTCGCCGCGGTCTACGAGTACGCCGAGCAGATCAGCCAGCCGGGTTTCGGTTTCATGGACACCCCGGGGTATGACCCGGTGTCGGTGACCGGGCTGATCGCCGGCGGTGCCAACGTCGTCGTCTTCACGACGGGACGCGGCTCCGCCTTGGGCTACGGCTTGGTGCCGGTGATCAAGGTCGCCACCAACACCGAACTCTTCGAGCGCATGAACGACGACATGGATCTCAACGCCGGAGACATCGTCGACAGCGAGGCCACCGTCGCGAGCAAGGGTGTCGAGATCTACCAGCGGATCGTCGACGCCGCTTCTGGCGTGCGGACCAAGAGCGAGGAACTCGGGTACGGCTCCCAGGAGTTCGTGCCGTGGCTCACAGGGCCCGTCTTCTAGCCCTCCGAGACCCACCCCGGCGCGCGGCTGCGCAGCCTCACTGGTGTAATGAGACCAAGCACTGCCACCCGAGGTCTGATTCATGATTGACACCCCCCAGTACCGCCCCACCCTCCACTTCACGCCCGAATCCACGTGGATGAACGACCCCAACGGGCTGCTCTTCCACAACGGCCGCTACCACCTGTTCTTCCAGAACAACCCCACCGGCCGCGTCTGGGGCAACATCGGCTGGGGGCACGCCGTCTCCACGGATCTTCTCCGCTGGGAGCACAAGGGCCTCGCCATCCCCGCCACTGAGTACGAGATGGCCTACTCCGGCTCTGCCGTCTGGGATCGCACCAACACGTCGGGCCTCGGCAGCGACGACGAAGGCCCGCTCGTGGCCTTCTTCACCAGCGCCTACACCGAGCACCACCCCACCAAGCCGGGGCAGCAGGCCCAGTCCATCGCCTACAGCCTCGACGACGGCGAGACCTGGGCCCGGTACGAGGGCAACCCCGTGCTGGAGCGCTCCTCAGACTGCTTCCGCGACCCCAAGGTCTCCTGGCACGAGCCCACCGGCCGCTGGGTGATGGTGGCGGTCGAGGCCGACCACCGCCAGCTGGTGATCTACAGCTCCGCCAACCTCCTTGACTGGCAGCACGAAAGCACCTTCGGCCCCGTGGGCGAGGAGGGGATCCAGTGGGAATGCCCGGATCTCCTCGAGGTGCCGGTCGAGGGCGGCGGCTCCCGCTGGGTGCTCCTGCTCAGCACCAACCCCGGCGGGTTCGCCGGCGGCTCAGGCATGCGCTACTTCGTGGGCGACTTCGACGGTTGCACCTTCACGCCCGACGGCGACCCCCGCTGGCTGGACCACGGCCCCGACTTCTACGCCGCGGTGTCCTTCCACGGCACGCCCGAACCCACCGTCGTGGGGTGGATGAGCAACTGGGTCTACGCCAACGAGACCCCCACCTTCCCGTGGCAATCGGCCATGACCCTGGCCCGCCGGCTGAGCCTCACCCCCGATTCCCTGGCGCTGCGCCACCGGCCCGTCCTCCCCGAGGAACTGCCCGACGGCGTGCACCGGGCCGATTTCACGCTCGAGGTGGGCGACGAGGTGGTGGTCGAGTCAGGCGAGGGCGAGGTCAGCCGCTGCGTCATCCGGCGAGAAGAAGCTGGCCTGGTGGTGGACCGCAGCGCCGCCGACCCCCACGGCGTGCACGGCAAGCTCCCCGCGACGCCACCCGTCCCGCTGCCCGAAGGCCCAGTGTCCGGCTTCCTCATCGAGGATCACGGCCTGATCGAGCTGTTCCTCGACGGTGGGCTCATCGCCGTCACCATCCAGACGTTCCCGCATCCCGGGCCGGTCAGGATCCTGACGTAAGGCGGCTCAGGGAGCGAAGGGATCAGGGCTTCCCTGCAGGTCGGCGGGGTTGGGCGCCCAGTGGGCCGCAGCGCATTCGCGGCAGTGGACCACGTCGCCGCGCAGCAACACGGCCGCGCCCACCGCGCGCTTCGTCGCCAGGTACTGCTCCTTGTCGAGGTGGAATAGCTGCGCCGGGTCCAGCACCGCCACGTCGTAGCTGTCGCACTCGAGGCACTGCGGCGGCTGGTCCAGCCATTGCACCTCGAAGTCGTCCCCGCTGATGGAGAAGTTCCCGCACTCGGTGCACTCCCAGCTGAGGATGATCTCCTCGGGGTTGATCCCGTAGCGGTGGACCAGTTCGGCGAACGTGTCCGGCTCGCCGTCCTCCAGATCCGCCGGATCCATCCACTGGACGGGCGCCTCGCAGTAGTCGCAGACGCGCTCGGCCATCAGTTCGAGGGCCTTCTGCAGCGCCGGATCCTGCAGGAGTTCGTCCTCATCGAACGGCTGCGCGTCGGCCCGGTCGTCGCGCGGCACGAGCCGCTCCCGGGGCTCGGGAGCAGAGCGCTTCTTCTTCTTGGCCATGGCGTTTCCTTTCAGCCCCTCAATTGTCGAACGACATCGTCGCCTGCATGGGCGATCGCCGCAAGGTCGCCCACCACGATCAGCCGGTCCGTCGCCCGCGACAGGCCCACATACATCCGCTCCCGGAACCGCTCGCGCGTGCCGTCCTCGTTGACGCACAGCACGACGGCGCGGCGCTCCAGGCCCTTGAAGCCCAGCACGTGGCCGTAGAAGCTGTACTGCTCGTCCCAGAACGTCTCCCAGTACCCCTCCTGGCCCAACTGTTCCTGCAAGGACGACTGCTCGGGATGCCGCTTGCCGGTGGTCAGCAACGCGATGTGACCGGGATGCCAGCCCTCATCATGCAGCCGTTCGACGGCGTCGTCGGCCGCGTCGAGGGCCTCCTCGGGCGTGGTCTGGATGTGCTCCACCGCAGGGCCGTCGCCGCCCTCGAGCCGCATCCGCGGGGCGAGCGGCCGGAACACCTCGCCGATCTGCCGGGTGTTGCGCAGATTGTGGTCGAGCACGAGCGGCACCAGCGGCACGGGCGGGCGGCCGTAGCGTTCGAACAGGCGCTGGCCCTCGTCGGAGTAGA
>DURG01000298.1 GCA_012837465.1 Propionibacterium sp.
CGCTGGCGCTCACGCTCAGGGACCAGATCAGGGACCGGGCGTCAGCCGACGTTGTGGGAGAGCAGGCGCCAGGCTCCATGGGCGTGGCCCAGCTCGGAGTGGTGGGCGTTGGCGATCGAGCCCAGCACGCGGCCCTCGATGCCCAGCAGTGAGTGGATGACCCGGTTGAGGAACAGGCCGTGCGAGACGATCAGCACCGTCTGGTCCTCGTGCCGCTCGGCGATCTCCAGCAGCGCCGGGCGGCCGCGGTCGACGACCTCCGCGAGGGTCTCGCCCTCCGGGGAGCGGCGGAAGTCCACGCCCTCGGCATACTTCTGCTCGTAGTCGGGCATCTGCGCTTGGACTTCCGTCCAGGTGAGCCCGGCCCAGGAGCCGACGTTGATCTCCATCAGCCGCTCGTCGACGCGGATCTCAGCGTCGGGCTGGACGAGGCGGGCGGTCGCCATCGCCCGGATCAGGGGCGAGGAGTAGACCGCATCAAACCTCCGGCCGGCGAGGCGTGCCTTCGCGGCCTCGGCCTGGCGTCGGCCCAGCTCGTTGATCGGGATGTCCGCGTGGCCCTGGAAGCGGCCCTGCGCGTTGTGGTCAGTTTCGCCGTGCCTCAGCACGACCAGCCTGGTGGCGTGAGCGATCCTCACAGGTCCTCGTCGTCATCCTCGGGCAGGTCAAGCTCCAGGGGGATCTGCGGACAGTCCTTCCAGAGCCGCTCGAGGTTGTAGAGAGAGCGTTCCTCCGTGTGCTGGGCGTGCACCACGAAGTCGATGTAGTCGAGCAGTACCCAGCGGTTCTCGCGGTCCCCCTCGCGACGCACGGGCTTGCGGCCGGTCTTGAGGAGGGCCTCCTCCACGCCGTCGACGATGGCGCCCACCTGGCGTTCGTTGTTGGCGGAGGCGATCAGGAAGACATCGGTGATCGACAGCTGCTCCGAGACGTCAAAGGCGACGATGTTGCGGCCCCTCTTGTCGGCCGCGGCTTGGGCCGCGACCTGCACGGGCTCCAGCACGTCGTCAGAAATCGTCATCGGGTACTCCTGTCTGCGAGGCGGGATACAGCCCTCGCTTGGCGATGTACTGCACGATACCGTCCGGCACCAGATACCAGATGGGTTCCTGTGCCCGGACGCGCAGGCGGCAGTCCGTCGACGAGATGGCCAGCGCCGGCACCTCCAGCAGCGTGACCCTGTCTGCGGGGAGGTGCGCGAGGTCGTCCTTGGTGAGTGGGACGCCGGGGCGGGTCACGCCGACGAAATGGGCCAGGTCGAACAACTGCTCGGCGCCGCGCCACGTGAGGATCTGGCGCAGCGCATCTGCACCGGTGATGAAGAACAGGTCCGTCTTGTCACCGCGCTCGGCCCTGAGGTCGGTGAGCGTGTCGACGGTGTAGGTGTCGCCCTCGCGGTCGATGTCGACGCGGGAGACGGAGAACCGCGGGTTGGAGGCGGTCGCGATCACCGTCATCAGGTAGCGGTCCTCGGCCAGCGACACGCGGCGGTGCCGCTTCTGCCACGGCACGCCGGTGGGTACGAAGACCACCTCGTCGAGCTCGAACTTGGCGGCCACCTCCGAGGCGGCCACGAGGTGGCCATGGTGGATGGGGTCGAAGGTGCCACCCATCACGCCAAGGCGCCACCGGCCCTCGCGTTCAACCCGGGCCTGCCCGAGTTCGGTGGAGGTCACCGGAGGTTCGGGCGGCCCGAACCGAAGCCGATGATCCAGGCCACGACCCCGACGAGGGCGAACAGCACGATCGCGCCCATGACCCAGCTCGGCACGAGCGGGGCTTCAGCGACAGTCTCCAGAAGAACGTTCATGGATGGGGATCCTAGCAATCAGCGGTGCGAATGCGGCGCCATTCTCAGGCGCGGACCTGGCCCGCGCCCTCGATCACGTATTTGGAGCTGGTCATCTCCGGCAGGCCCATGGGGCCGCGGGCGTGCAGTTTCTGCGTCGAGATGCCGATCTCTGCGCCGAAGCCGAACTCGCCGCCGTCGACGAAGCGGCTCGACGCGTTGACCAGCACCGCCGCGGCGTCCACCTCTGCGGCGAAGCGTTCCGCGGACGTGCGGGAGCCGGTGACGATGGTCTCCGAGTGCCCGGTGGTGTGTTCGCGGATGTGCTGGAGCGCCTCGTCGAGGGAGTCGACCACCTTGGCCGCGAGGTCCAGCGTGAGGTATTCGGCGTCGTACTCCTCCGGCCCGGCGGGCACCACGTCATCGGAGTAGGCGCGGGTCGCGTCGTCGCCGTGGACGGTGACCTGGGCGCCGCTGAGCGCCTGCAGGGCCCTGGGCAGGAACTCGTCGGCGATGTCCTTGTGCACCAGCAGGGTCTCGGCCGCGTTGCAGACGCTGGGGCGCTGCGTCTTGGCGTTCATGAGGATGGTGAGCGCCTGGTCGATGTCGGCGTCCGCGTCGACGAAGACGTGGCAGTTGCCGGTGCCGGTCTCGATGACGGGCACGGTGGAGCCGTCGACGACGGCCTGGATCAGCCCGGCCCCGCCGCGCGGGATGAGCACGTCCACCAGGCCGCGGGCCTTCATGAGTTCGCCGGTGACCTCGCGGCCACCCTCCACCAGGTGCACGGCATCCGGGGTGACGCCGGCGTCGACGAGGCCCCGGCGCAGCGCCGCGGCCGTGACCCGGTTGGTGTTGAGGGCCGACGACGAACCGCGCAGCAGCGCGGCGTTGCCGGACTTGAGGCAGATGCCAGCGGCGTCCGCGGTGACGTTGGGGCGCGCCTCGTAGATGATGCCGACCACGCCGAAGGGCACGCGCACCTGGCGCACGGTCACGCCGTTGGGGAGCTTCCAGCCGCGCACCACGTCGCCGACGGGGTCCGGCAGTGCCGCGA
>DURG01000299.1 GCA_012837465.1 Propionibacterium sp.
AGGCCGAGGGGCAGCCGCAGGCCGAGCAGGCGGAAGCCGATGAGAAGCCCGCGTCACGCACCCGTCGCCGCCGCGCCACCCGCCCCACCGCCGCGCCCGAGGCCCCCAAGGCCAGCACCGCAGCGGATCCGGACGAGGACCCCATCGGCGCCGCACTGCGCGCCGCCGAGGAACTGGCCGAGGCCCGCAAGGCCGTGCTCAGCGACCCCTTCATCACCGCCGAGGCCCGTGAGGAGCAGCTGGCAGCCCTCGCCGTGTCCATCGCCGCGGATTCGGCGACGGCCCAGCAGGATGAGGACGCCGCCGAGGATGAGGAGGAAGAGTCCAAGGACACCGATGCGGAATCCTCAAACGAGGATGAGTCGGACGACTCCGGGGATTCGGATGACTCGGATGACTCCGACGATTCGGATGACTCGGACGATTCGGACGACGATGCCTCCGACGACGAGCGGCCCACCCGCCGCCGTCGCCGCCGCGGTGGCCGTCGTCGCCGCCGGGGCAGTGGCCGTTCCGATGCCGATTCCGGCGATTCGGACGACGATTCCGACGACGAGGATTCCGACGACAACGGCGACAGCGAGGCCGATTCCGACAACGGGGACGACGCGGATTCCGATGGCGCCACGGTGCGTCGCCGTCGCCGTCGTCGCCGCCGCGGTGGCGACTCGTCCGGCGACAGCAGCCACGACGACGAGGTCACCGGCATCGAGGGCTCGACCCGCATGGAGGCCAAGCGCCAGCGCCGCAAGGAATCGCGCGCAGCCGGCCGCCGTCGCGCCCCCATCCTGAGCGAGGCCGAGTTCCTGGCCCGTCGCGAGTCCGTGGACCGCAAGCTCGTGATCCGCCAGGCGGAGGACTACACGCAGCTCGCCGTCGTCGAGGACGACATCCTCGTGGAGCACTACGTCGACAAGGCCTCGGCCGCGTCTCTCATCGGCAACATCTACCTCGGCAAGGTGCAAAACGTCCTGCCGAGCATGGAGGCCGCCTTCATCGACATCGGCCGTGGCCGCAACGCCGTGCTCTACGCCGGCGAGGTGGACTGGGATTCGTTCCAGGTCAGTGGTGAGGGCCGCAAGGTCGAGAACGTCCTGAAGTCCGGCCAGACCGTCTTGGTGCAGGTCACCAAGGACCCGGTGGGGGCCAAGGGTGCGCGCCTGACCGGCCACATCTCGCTGCCCGGCCGCTACATCGTCTACTCGCCGGGCGGCCACCTCTCCGGCATCTCCCGCAAGCTGCCCGACAACGAGCGTAACCGCCTGCGCGGGATCCTCAGCGGCCTGATCTCCGACAACGAGTCCGTCATCGTGCGCACCGCTGCCGAGGGCATCGCCGAGGAGGAGCTCGTCCGGGACGTGAACCGGCTCAAGGCCCAGTGGGAGGTCATCGAGAAGAAGTCCAAGCGTGGCGGCGCCCCGCAGGCCCTCTACTCCGAGCCTGACCTCACCCTCCGCATCGTCCGCGACCTCTTCACCGAGGACTTCGGCAAGCTCGTCGTCCAGGGCGACGGCGGCCAGGAGGACGCGTTCGACGAGATCTCCGCGTACGTGTCCCACGTGGCCCCGCACCTGGCTGAGCGCTTGGAGCGCTACGAGGTGGGCGAGGACGGCAAGGACGTGTTCGCCAAGTACAAGATCGACCAGCAGATCGCCAAGGCGCTCGACCGCAAGGTGTTCCTGCCCTCCGGTGGTTCGCTCGTGATCGACCGCACCGAGGCGATGACCGTCATCGACGTCAACACCGGCCGCTTCACCGGCGCCGGCGGCAACCTCGAGGCCACCGTCACCAGCAACAACCTGGAGGCGGCAGAGGAAGTCGTGCGCCAGCTGCGGCTGCGTGACATCGGTGGCATCATCGTGGTCGACTTCATCGACATGGTCCTGCCCAGCAACCGCGACCTGCTCCTGCGCAGGCTCGTCGAGTGCCTGAGCCGTGACCGGACCCGCCACCAGGTCTCCGAGGTCACCAGCCTCGGCTTGGTGCAGTTGACCCGCAAGAAGATCGGCACGGGCCTCCAGGAGGCCTTCACCGAGCAGTGCGAGCACTGCAACGGCGCCGGCTACCACCGTTTCGAGGAGCCCGTGGATTCGCAGGCCCCCTCCGACGGCGGGGACCGCAAGGGCGGCAACGGCCGCAGGCGCGGTGGCCGCGGCCGCTGAGCCAACCTCCGTTTGGCACATCCGTGCCGGACGGGTTAACATTGTGCGGTTGCCTTTTTGGAGGCAACCCCTCACGAACCAACAAGGAGATTCCAGTGGCTGCCAAGTGTGAAGTTTGCGCCAAGGGACCCGGCTTCGGTCACAACAAGCCCTGGTCGAAGAAGAAGACCAACCGTCGCTGGAACCCCAACATTCAGCGTGTCCGCGCCACCGTCAACGGTACCGCGATGCGCGTCAACGTCTGCACCTCCTGCCTGAAGGCTGGCAAGGTCTCGCGTTGATCTGAGACGAACAGGAAACCGGCGGTCCGCTCAGGCGGGCCGCCGGTTTTGTCGTCCGGGGAGACCGATGAGGCGAGCGAACACGCTCATCCACAGCGCGCCCCCGCCTGCGATCCCGCCGACCGCGAGCATCGCCGTCGGCAGTGACGCGGCCACCAGCAGCGCGGAGATCATCAGCGGCCCGCCCAGGATGCCCACCTGGCTGAACAGGGCCCAGATGCTCAGGAACTTCGCCCGGCCGCGCGCGGGGGAGAGATCTGCACCGATGGTCATGTTGATGCCGGCGCCCAGGCCGTTGCCGATGCTCATCACCACCACGGCGACGATGAAGCCCACGGAGTCCGGCCACAGCGGCGCCAGCACGAACCCCGAGCCGTAGACCAAGAGGCAGGCCACCAGGGTGAACGCGCGGCCCATCACGTCCTTGAGGTAGCCGCCCGGCACCATCAGGAGCATTTCGATCGCGGCGCCCATCGCCACGATGAAGGAGATCTGTGCCTCGTTCCAGCCCAAGCGCACGCCCCACAACGCGATGAGGACGGGGAACGCCGCCCGGGCCACGGCCAGCGTCGAGATCGCGATCCCCGCGAGGGTGACCGCGCTCCACCGCACGCCCTGCGCCAGCTCCTCATCGGTGCGGGAGGTCTTGTTGCGGAGCGTCTGCGCGTCGAAGGTGTGGTTCAGGCGCCTGACGAACAGCAGCCCGGTGGCGATGACGGCGGTCACGATGCCGAACACGTAGACCGACCACAGCGGCAGCCACAACAGCAGCAGCGCCCCGCAGAGCGGGCCGACGAGGTTGCCGGCGCGCTGGGTGCCGCCCAACGCCGTCATGGCCTGGCCTCGTTGCTGACCGGGGACCGTTTCGGCCACCACGGCCTGGCGGGCGAGCCCCCACGCCACCATGGGCGCGACGCGCGCCATGTAGGCGGCGAGGAACAGGCCCAGCGACCACGCGGTGGGGTAGGCCAACGCGAACACGTTGAGCCCGAGCAGCAGCGCCGAGGACGTCGTGGCGAGCGCCATGGCGCGCTTGTCGCCCACCCGGTCAATGAACGCGCCCACCGGGACGGTCACCACCAGTGCGACGGCCCCGATGGCGGCCATGCTGGCGCTGGCGAACGCCTCCGACGCGCCCAACTGCAGCATGGCCAGCACCGTGATGGGCAGCATGGCGCCGCCGCCGACGGCGAACAGGAACGACGGCACGAGCACGGGCCAGAGGATGAGGCGATACATAACGAAGCGATCCTAGGTGTCCGGAGCGGTCGGTAGGGTGGCCGACATGTGGCGAACCACCATCTACCGTGAACTGCACCGGCGCCTGTCCGATGTCGTGGGTGGGCCCACGGCCAAGGAGTTCGCCAAGCTGGGCATCCACACGGTCGACGACCTGCTACGCCACGTGCCGCGCCGCTACCTCGCCGGGGCCGAGATGTCGGATTTCTCGGGCCTTCGCGTCGGGGAGGATGCAGCCCTCGTGGCCAAGGTGTTGGGCGCCGAGACCCACCAATCCAACAACGGGCAGTTCCGCGTCAACGCCACCATCACCGACGGCAACACCAAGGTGGACGTGACGTTCTTCGCCCCGCGCGTCAAGGACGGGCCCACCCGCAAGCGCGCCATGGGCCTGGCCAGTTGGTGGCAGAAGGAACTCCTCTCAGGCGACAGGCGCGGCATCTTCATCGGCAAGGTCGGCATGTTCCAGGACAGGCTGCAGCTCACCCATCCAGAGTTTGTGATGCTCGACGGCGCGTCGATCCGCAACCCGAAGACTGAGAAGCAGGCCAACCGTGCGGCGATGAGCCGCGCCGTCCAGCGCGCCAGTCTCGTCGGGCTCTACCCGGCGCACGCGAAGCTGCCCACCTGGGTGATCGCCGAGAGCATCCAGATGGCGCTGCCCGCCATCGGCGGCGACACCCTGCCGCCCTGGGTGGTGGAGGAGGCGGGCGTCCTGCCGTTCCAGGAGGCCCTCACCGCCGTCCACGAACCCACGGACCGTGAGCAGGCCGAGGTGGGCAAGGCCCGCCTGAAGTTCGACGAGGCCTTCGGCATCCAACTCGCCATGGCCCACCGTCGCTCCCAATATGCAGAGGAGCCCGCCACGCCGCGGCCCAGGCGCTTCGGCGGGCTGCTCGATGCCTTCGACCAGCGGCTGCCGTTCACCCTCACCCGCGGACAGACCGAGATCGGTGAGCTGATCTTCGACGAGCTGGCCCGCGCCACCCCCATGAACCGCCTGCTGCAGGGCGAGGTGGGCTCCGGCAAGACCCTCGTCGCGCTGCGAGCCATGCTCGCGGCCGCCGACGCCGGGGGTCAGGCCGTGCTCCTCGCGCCCACCGAGGTACTGGCCAAGCAGCACTACCAGACCATCACCCGCTTCATGGGGGACCTGGGGGAGGGCCGGGCCCTGGGCGCGCACCCGGACGCCACCGGGGTCGTCCTGCTCACCGGATCCCGTTCGACGGCCAGCAAGCGCGAGGCGCTCAACGCCATCGTGACGGGGGAGGCAGGCATCGTGATCGGCACCCACGCACTGCTGTCGGATCCCGTGGAGTTCTTCGACCTGGGCCTCGTCGTCATCGACGAGCAGCAGCGCTTCGGCGTCGAGCAGCGCGCGGCGCTCTCGGCCAAGGCGGAGAACAAGCCCCACACGCTCGTGATGACGGCCACCCCCATCCCGCGCTCCATCGCCATGACGGTCTTCGGTGACCTCGAGACCAGCGAGCTGCGCGAGCGCCCAGCCGGGCGCGCGGAGGTCCAGACGGTCTTCGTCGACACACACCGCAACCCCACCTGGGTGACGCGGGCGTGGGTGCGCATCCGCGAGGAGGTGGCCGCCGGGCGCCAGGCCTTCGTCGTCTGCCCCGCGATCACCGCCAAGGAGGAGGAGGGCCTCACCGCCGTCGAGGAGCTCGCGCCGCTGTTGGCCGAGGGGCCGCTCGAAGGCCTCCGCGTCGGGGTCGTCCACGGCAAGCAGGCCGTACCGGACCGCGACGAGGCCATGGCGGCCTTCGCCTCCGGCGAGACGGACGTGCTGGTGTCCACCACCGTGATCGAGGTGGGCGTGGACGTGCCCAACGCCACCGTCATGGTGATCATGGACGCGGACCGGTTCGGCCTGTCCCAGCTGCACCAGCTGCGCGGCCGGATCGGCCGTGGCGGGCACGAGGGCCTCTGCCTCCTCCTGGCCGGTGTGGGCGACAACGTGGACGCCCACACCCGCTTGACGGCGCTGGCAGGTACGACCGACGGCTTCGAGCTCGCCGAGCTCGACCTGCAACTCCGCAGGGAGGGCGACGTGCTGGGCGCCGCCCAGTCCGGCGCAGGCTCGCTGAAGCTCCTGCGTGCGCTCGACGACGCGGACGTGATACAGCGGGCCAAGGGGTTGGCCGAACGGGTGCTTGCGGATCCGCGGGCCGAGACGGATCCCCTGTTGGCGGACCTGATGGCCAAGGCCGAAGAGGTTGCCACAGCCGAATGGATGGAGAAGACGTGAGCCGCATCATCGCAGGCACCGCCAAGGGCCGCCGCCTCGAAACGCCCAAGGGCGACCACACCCGCCCCACCACCGACCGCACGCGCGAGGCGCTGTTCTCGGCGCTCGTGAACTGGTTCGACACCGTGGACGAGGACGCCGCCGAGCACTTCCGCGGCTACTCGGTTCTGGACCTCTTCGCCGGCTCCGGCGCCGTCGGCCTCGAGGCCGCCAACCGCGGGGCGCACCCCGTCGTGCTCGTGGAGTCGGACCGGGCCACCGCGTCGCTGATCCAGGCCAACGCGCGGCACATCGGCGTGCAGGCCGAGGTCCGCGCAGGCAAGGCCCAGGGCTACGTCGACGAGACCGCGCAGACGTTCGATCTGGTCTTCATGGACCCGCCGTACGGGGTGACCACCGACGAGATCGAGCGGCTGCTGGCCAGCGTCGCCGACGGTGTGCTCGCCCCGAGGGGCCTGGTCGTGATCGAGCGTTCGAAACGCGACCGGGCACCCGAGTGGCCGGCGCGGTTCACCGACACGTGGGAGAAGAAGTACGGCGAGACGGTGCTCTACTACGGCTCGGTTGAGTAGGCTCGGCCGAATGAAGGTTCTGTGCCCCGGCTCGTTCGACCCGATCACCGTCGGGCATCTCGACATCATCCGGCGCGCGCACGCGCTCTTCGGTGAGGTGGTCGTCGGGATCGGCAACAACTCCCTGAAGAAGTACCTCTTCACGTTCGACGAACGCGTCGCACTGGTCGAGGGCGCCACCGAGGGGCTCGACGGCGTGACCGTGGAGGCGATGGATGGCCTCCTCGTCGACTTCTGCCAGGAGCGGGGGATCGGCGCAGTCGTCAAGGGCATCCGCTTCGGGGCCGACTTCGACTTCGAACTCCAGCAGGCCCACATGAACCACGACATGGGCGCACTAGACACCATCCTGCTGCCCGCTGCGCGCGACCACGTCACGCTCTCGTCGACGATCATCCGCCAGGTGCACGCCCTGGGCGGCGACGTCTCGGCCTACGTGCCCGCCAACGTGCAGCGAGCACTGGCCGAGAAGCGCAACGCTGGTTGAGCCGAACGCGCCGAAACCCGAGGGCGTGAGCGACTCGGCCCAAGCGAACGCTGTTCGCGCAACCCATGGCAACAGATGGCATCTCAGCAACCAAGGCGCAACGGGGACCTAGCCTGCAGTGAAACCGGAGGCAACCCCTTCGCATGACGCTCATTGACGAGAGGCACCCATGGACAGACGAACACTGCTGCTGGGAGGTTTGGCCGCGCTGGGCGCGGGCGCGTTGAGCGGTTGCAGCCGCGAAGGCTCGGCCGCCACAGGCGCCAGGCACATCCTGCGGCTTGCCCTGAACCAGACCGAGACGCACCCGTCCTACATCGCACTCGACGCCTTCAGCAAGTCCCTGTTCGAGGCCACCGGCGGCGAGTACACCATCGACATCTTCCCCAACGAGGTGCTGGGCGCCCAGCAGGAGATCCTGAACCTGCAGCGCAACAACATCGTCGACCTGGCCATCATCTCCAGCACCCAGCTGGAGAACATCAACGAGGACTTCCGGGTCTTCAACGTGCCGCGCGTGTTCGACTCCGTCGCGCACCAGATGGACGTGATCACCAACCCCGAGATCTCCGGCGAGCTCTTCGGTTCCCTCGAAGCGAGCAACAACCTGCTCGTGCTGGGTGGCTTCACACAGGGCGAGCGCAACATCTACGCAGCCAAGGAGGTGGCCACCCCTGCGGACATGGCGGGCCTGAAGGTCCGTGTGCAGGAGAGCCCGGTGATGCTGCGGATGATCGAGGCCATGGGCGGCAGCCCCACCCCGATGGCCTACGGCGAGGTCTACACCGCGCTGCAGGCCGGGGTCCTCGACGGCGCGGAGAACAATGAGGTCTCCTACTTCACGCAGAAGCACTACGAGGTGGCCCCCGTGTTCTCCTACACCAAGCACCTCGTCGGCTTCGACTACATGGTGGCCAGCGCAAAGTCGCTGCACGACATGGGGCCCGAGATGCGGGCCGTCTTCGACGAGGAATGGGGCAAGGCGATGCAGCACTTCACTGAGCTGTGGGCAACCTCCACCCAGGAGGCGATCGAGGGAGCCAAGGCCGGCGGCGCCACCTTCGCCGAGATCGACACCGCAGAGTTCGACGCGCAGCTCACCCCGCTGGCCGAATCGCTGCTCACCAGCGACGTCCAGAAGCGCATCTTCCAGCAGACAAAGGAGGCGGCAGCATGAATGCCCTCGTCCGCGCCCTCATGACGGCGCTCAAGTGGATCTGCGTGGTGCTGTTCGCCGCGCTGGTCCTCGTCGTGGTGTGGCAGGTCTTCGCCCGCCTCGTGCTCGACCGGCCCCAGGCCTGGACCGATGAGGCCTCCCGCATGATCTTCGTCTGGCTCGGCCTGCTGGCCGCGGCCTACGTCTTCGGCGAGCGCGGCCACATCGCCGTCGACTTCGTCGTCACCAAGTTCGGCAGGGCGGGGGAGAGGGCCGTCGGCATCTTCGTGCAACTGCTGATCATGTTCTTCGCCGTGGCGCTGCTCGTCTACGGCGGCATCCGGGCCAGTGGCGGTGCCAGCAACCAGAACCTGTCCGCGCTGAGCTTCCTGACGCTGGGCCAGATGTACTGGGTGTTGCCGCTGACCGGCCTGCTCATCGTCATCTTCGCCATCCACCACGTCATGCGGATCGTGGCTGGCGTCGAACCCGCGTTCCCGGCCAGCGAAGAGGAGCAACTCGTCGAGGAGTTGGCTGAAGAGGGCGCCCTACCGAACGGACCGGTGGCCTGACATGGACATCATCCTCATCGCCTCCCTCGTGCTGGTCGTCGGCATCGTCGGCTGCATCATCCTGGGCGTGCCGATCGCCGTGGGCATCGGCCTGTCCAGCTTCGCCGCAGCCATGGTGCTGCTCGACTTCGACCGGGCCGCGCTGGTCTCGGCCCAACGAATGTTCACCGGCATCAACTCGTTCACGCTGTTGGCCATCCCGTTCTTCGTGTTGGCAGGAGTACTCATGAACTCCGGCGGCATTGCCGGCAGGCTCATCGACGCGGCCAAGGTGCTCACAGGCCGCATGCCCAACTCCCTGGCCCACACCAACGTGCTGGCCAACTCGCTGTTCGGCGCCGTCTCGGGTGCGGCGGTCGCCGCGGCCGCCGCCATCGGCACCGTCATGACGCCGCGTATGCGCGAGGACGGCTACCGGCGTGACTTCGCGGCCGCAGTCAACGTGGCCTCGGCGCCGGCGGGCATGCTGATCCCGCCGTCGAACACCTTCATCGTGTACTCCCTGGTCTCCAGCACCTCGGTGGCCGCGCTGTTCATGGCCGGCGTCGGCCCGGGCATCATCTGGGTGATCGCCTGCATGATCGTGGTGGCCATCCTCGGGCGCAGGTACGGCGGCGGGAAGAGCGGGGAACGTCCCGGCCTGAAGCTGACGCTGCTGACGCTGTGGCGGGCCTTCCCATCCCTGCTGATGATCGTCATCGTGGTGGGCGGCATCCTCGCCGGCTACTTCACCGCCACCGAGTCCTCGGCCGTGGCCGTGGTCTACTGCCTGATTCTCGGCTTCGCCTATCGGCAACTCACCCTCAAGGCGCTCCCCGCCCTGCTGATGGACGCGGCCCGCACGACGGCGATCGTGATGCTGCTGGTGGCCGTCTCAACCGTGCTGTCGTTCGTCATGTCGCTGGGGCACATCCCCGAGGTGGTGTCGTCGGCGCTGCTGGGGCTGAGCGACAACCCCAACGTGATCCTCATCATCATGATGGTGATCCTGCTCGCCGTGGGCACGTTCATGGACCCGACCCCGGCAATCCTGATCTTCACCCCGATCTTCCTGCCCATCGTGATGACCTTCGGCATCGACCCGTTGCACTTCGGCGCGATGATCGTCTACAACCTGAGCCTGGGCGTGATCACCCCGCCAGTCGGCAACGTACTGTTCGTCGGCGCGAGGGTCGCGGGGCTGAGGATCGAACCGGTCGTGGGCAAGCTGGTCTGGTTCCTGTTGGCGATCGTGATCGGCCTGTTCATCGTCGTATTCATCCCGCAGGTGTCCATGTGGCTGCCCACGGTGATGGGGCTCACCTGAGATTTGGTGACGGCGCCGGGGTTCGGTAGAGTTATGAGTCGGTCATGACGAGGTCATGGACGGATCAGGCGAAGGGATTCCGACGTGTCACCCGTGCAGCACCATCTGGATCGGCGCTCACCCCTCGTTCTCGAGGTGCATGAGCTCGGTCGCGGTGCTGGTTCCACGAAGGTGATTCAGAAGACGGTCCCGGCGCCGGCCGACCTTGGCATCGAAGTGATCGGGGTGCCGCAGGGCTCCGACGTCGAGCTTGATCTCAAGCTCGAAGCCGTGGTCGAAGGCGTCCTGGTGACGGGTACCGCCACCGTGCAACTGCACGGTGAGTGCGCCCGCTGCCTGGACGACATCGCCTACGAGGAGACCTTCGACCTGCAGGAACTCTTCTTCTACCCCGGCCGCGAGGTCGAGGACGATGAGAGCGTCGTGGTCGACGAGACGATCGACCTGGACGAAACCCTGCGGGACGCCGTGGTGCTCGAATTGCCGTTCACGCCACTGTGCAGCGACGATTGTCTGGGGCTCTGCCCCGAGTGCGGCTTCAACCGCAACGACGATCCCGCCCACAGCCACGGGGAGAAGATTGATCCCCGCTGGGAGGGTCTCTCTGAACTGCTCGGCGAGACCGACAACTGACTTTTAGCGGAAAACTCATCTAGGAGAAGATCATGGCTGTACCGAAGCGGAAGATGTCGCGCAGCAACACCCGTTCGCGCCGTGCGCAGTGGAAGGCAAGCGTGGTTCCCACCGTCGTGTGCGCCAACCCCGCCTGCCGTGAGCCCCACCTGCAGCACACCGCGTGCCCGAGCTGCGGCCAGTACGGCCCGCGCGGCGAACGCCGCCAGGTCGTCGAGGCCTGATCCTGCCGCACCCCGCGAGCCCGCGGGTGAGCAGGCTTGAAGACCAGCTGAAGGAGCTGGGCGTCGAGGTCGACGCCCAGCTCTTTGAGTTGTCCTTCACCCACCGCAGCTTCTCCTACGAGAACGACGTGCCGTCCAACGAGCGGCTCGAGTTCCTGGGCGACGCGGTGCTGCAGATCGTGGTCACCGAACACATCGTGCGGCAGTACCCTGACTTGGCAGAGGGGCACCTCGCCAAGCTGCGCGCCTCCGTCGTGAGCTCCGCCCCGCTGGCCAAGCTCGCCCGCTCGCTGGACGTGGGCCAGCACCTGCGCCTCGGCAAGGGTGAGATCGCCACGAAGGGCCATGACAAGACGTCGATCCTGGCCGACACGATGGAAGCGGTCATCGGCGCCATCCACCTGTCCCAAGGGCCAGAGGCCTCCGCCCGGTTCGTGCACCACAACTTCGACCCGCTGATCGCCGCCTCCGCAGATTCGGGCGACTATGCGGACTACAAGACCGTCCTGCAGGAGCTCACCGCCCGTCAGGGATGGGGCCTGCCGCGCTACGAGGTCACCGGCACCGGCCCGGACCACGAACGCACCTTCACCGCCGTCGTCCACGTGCAGGAACGGGTCATGGGGCAGGGCACCGCACCCAGCAAGAAGCGCGCCGAGCAGATCGCCGCGCGCCTGGCCGTGACGGAGCTCACCAGTGCCTGAGCTGCCCGAGGTCGAGACCGTGCGGCAGGGCCTGCTGGCCCACGCCGCCGGCCGCACCATCGACGACGTCACCGTCCTGCACCCGCGCCCCGTGCGCTACCACCCGATCGGCCCCGAGGCCTTCCGCGCAGACCTTGCGGGCCGCCGGATCGACGACGTGCGCCGCCGTGGCAAGTACCTGTGGGCCGTCCTCGGGGATGACGCCTTGGTGGCGCACCTGGGGATGAGCGGCCAGTTCCGCTTCAACCTGCCCGGCGACGAGCACGTCCGCAACACCCGCGTGGTGTTCCACCTCGACGACGGCGCGGAGTTGCGCTTCGTGGACCAGCGCATGTTCGGTGGGCTGGATCTGCGCCCCAGGGTGGCCGAGTGCCCCGTGCCGCACATCGCGCTCGACCCGTTCGACCCAAATTTCGACGCCCGGTCCGTCGCCCGCCGCATGCGCTCGAAGCGCACCACGGTGAAGCGCGCGCTGCTCGACCAGTCGCTGGTCAGCGGCATCGGCAACATCTACGCCGACGAGGCGCTGTGGCGCAGCCGCCTCCACTTCGAGACCCCCACCCAACAGCTCGGGCCGCGCAAGGCCGTCGAGCTCATCCGCACCGCCGGCGACGTGATGGCCGAGGCCCTCGAGCAGGGCGGCACCTCCTTCGACGACCTTTACGTGCACGTCAACGGCGAATCCGGCTACTTCTCCCGCTCGCTCAACGCCTACGGCCGGGAGGACGAGCCCTGCACCAGGTGTGGCCGGTTGATCGTGCGCGTGGCCTTCATGAACCGCAGTTCCTACCTCTGCCCGGCCTGCCAGCGGGTCCCGAAGGGCCGGCCGTGACCCCCGCTGAGCGCTACCTCAGGTCGATATGGCAGTTCTTGAAGTTCGGCATCGTCGGCGGATCCGGCGTGCTGGTCAACATGGCGGTCAACATCGTCATGAACAAGCTCAACGGCGGAACGGTCAACGCGCGAAACGTTCTGTGGGCCATCCCGGGCACTGATTTCAACGTGCGTTTCACGCACTTGGCGTGGATCGTGCCCTTCCTCGTTGCCAACCTGTGGAACTTCCAACTGAACCGTTGGTGGACCTTCCAGTCCTCCAAGGCGGCGAACTGGTGGAAGGAATTCTGGCCGTTCCTGGCGGTGGGTTCCGTGGCGGCAGCGGCAGGGCTCCTCCTGAAGATCCTGATGGAGAACCCCGTGAGCCCGCTCTACCTGCCCGAGCCGTTCTTCCACGAAGAGGTGGGCCTGCGCTCGCGGGAGTACTGGTCCCAGCTCATCGCGATCCTGCTCACGATGCCGATCAACTTCATCGTCAACAAGCTTTGGACCTTCCGGGCGGTGCGCTCCTCTAAGCTGGCGGGCGCAGCCACCGAAGAGAGGCCCACCGCCTGACATGTACCTGAAGAAGCTCACCCTCCGGGGCTTCAAGTCCTTCGCGTCAGCCACGACGCTGGTCTTCGAGCCCGGCATCACCTGCGTCGTCGGGCCCAACGGGTCCGGCAAGTCCAACGTGGTCGACGCGCTCAGCTGGGTGATGGGTGAGCAGGGTGCCAAGACGCTGCGCGGCGGCAAGATGGAAGACGTCATCTTCGCCGGCACCGCCAAGCGGGCCCCGCTCGGCCGCGCCGAGGTGGAGCTCACCATCGACAACACCGACGGCGCCTTGCCCATCGAGTACGCCGAGGTGACGATCACCCGCACCATGTTCCGCTCGGGTGGCTCCGAGTACGCCATCAACGGCACCCCCGCGCGCCTGCTCGACGTGCAGGAACTGCTCAGCGATTCGGGCATCGGCCGCGAGATGCACGTCATCGTCGGGCAGGGCCAGCTCGACGCGATCCTCCAGGCCACGCCCGAATCCCGCCGCGGCTTCATCGAGGAGGCCGCCGGCGTCCTCAAGCACCGCAAGCGCAAGGAGAAGGCGCTACGGAAGCTCGAATCCACCAATGCCAACCTGGAGCGCCTCCAAGATCTGGTCGGAGAGTTGCAGCGCCAGCTGAAACCCCTCGGCCGCCAGGCCCAGGCTGCTCGCAAGGCCGCCGTCATCCAGGCCGAACTGCGCGACGCCAAGGCCCGCCTCCTGGCCGACGACCTCTCCGCAGCGCAGGCCAAGCTGAAGGCCGAGCTTGCCGACGAGGCAGCCGCCGAGGCCGCGAAGGCCCGCGCCGAGCAGGCCGTCGCCGATGCGCAGACGGCAGAGGAGGCGGCCGAGCGCCGGCTCCGTGCCGCCGCGGCAGACTTCGACGCGGCCCAGGAGCAGTGGTACGCGCTGGCCGGGCTCCGCGAGCGGGTCACCACCACCATCTCGATCTCCGCCGAGCGCATGCGGGCGGGAGAGAATCAACCCATGCTCGACGTCGGCGGCCGCGACCCCGAGGCGCTCGAGGCAGAGGCGGCCGACGTGCGGGTCAAGGAGCAGGGCCTGCGCCGGGAGGCCGAGGCCGCCAACGAGGCGCTCACCGATGCCACGCTGCGCCGCAACGGCGCCGAGCAGCAGCACGCCGCCGCGGAGCAGGCCTACAGCTCCGCGCTGCGTGCCATCGCCGACCGCCGCGAGGGCCTCGCCCGCCTGACCGGACGGGTCAACTCCATCAAGTCCCGCCTCGAAGCCTCCGACGAGGAGATCGCCCGCCTCGACGCCCGCCGCGGCGAGGCCCTCACCCGCGCCGAGGACGCGGCCTCCAAATACCACCAGACCGAATCCTCACTGGCGGGCCTCGGCGCGTCCGAACACGACCTCGACGCCGACTACGAGCGCGCCGCCGCCGCACTGGAGGCCCTGGAGGCGAAGGCCACCGAACTGCGCGCGCAGGAGGCCGACGTGGCCAAGCGGCGCGCCGGGCTCAGCGCCCGCGTCGAGGCCCTCCGCTTGCTGACCCAGCGCAAGGACGGCTCGGCAGATCTGCTTGACTCCGGCCGGGCCGACGTCGTGGGCCGCCTGAGCGACCTGCTCACCGTCGAGCATGGCTGGGAGGCCGCCGTCTCCGCCGCGCTACGCGGCCTGGCCGAGGCCGTCGTCGTGCAGGGCCTCGACGGCGCCCTGTCCGCCGCGCGCTACATGGCGGACCAGGACCTCGGGCGGGCGCCCCTCGTCGTGGCAGGCACGTTGGTTGAGCCGGCCGCCTCCGACCCTTCGATACGTTCGCTCGTTCCTCACGAACACTCAGGGCGACGGCTTGCGAGGAGCGATGCCGCGTCGAAACCCGATGAGCTCACCAGCATCCTCCACCACGTCACCGCCCCCGATCACCTGGTGGGCGCGCTCGAGCGGCTCCTCGGCGACACCGTCGTGGTGGAGACACCCGAGGACGCGGCGCGAGTTGCGGCCGAACACCCGGACCTCGTGGTCGTGACGCGTGCCGGCGACCTCTACTCCTCGTGGCTGGTGGAGGGCGGCACCGCCGCCGCGCCGTCGCTGCTCGAGGTACAGGCCCGGCTCACCGAGGCGGAGGAGGCCCTCACCGCAGCCGGCCACGAATCCGACCGGCTCAAGTTTGCCGCAGACGAGCTTGAGGAAGGACTCGAAGCCGCCCGGCAGGACGAGGCCGACGCCTTGGCCGCGCTGCACGACTCCGACGCGCAACTGGCCGCCGTCGCCGACCAGTTGGGCTCGTTCCGGCAGTCGCAGGCCGCAGCCACCAAGGACGCCGAACGACTGGCCGAGGCCATCGAGGCCGCCCGCTCGGCCCGCACCCGCGACGAGGAACAACTCGCCGAGCTGACCGCTCGGCTGGAGGCCGCGTCGACCGAGGAGGACGTCGCTGAGCCGGATCCCACCGAACGCGACGAGAAGGCCACCGAGGCCCGCCGCGCCCGCCAGTCGGAGATGGACGCGCGGCTGGCGCTGCGCTCGATCGAGGAGCAGATCAAGGCGATCGCCGGCCGGTCGGAGTCGCTCATGCGTGCCGCGCAGCACGAACGCCAATCGCGGGCCAAGGCCCGCCAGCGCGCGGAACACCTCCGCCGCGAGGGCGAGGTCGCCAAGGTGGTCCACGACGCCGCCCAGCTACTGGCCGAGCGCGTGGAGACCACCCGCCAGAAGGCCGCCGCCCAGCGCGATGCGGCGGACCAGGCGCGCCGCGAGGCCGAATCCGGCACCACCCAGGCACGCCACGCGTCGAAGGCCGCGGCGCAGCGCCTCGACGAAATCGTGCGCGGCGCGCACCGCGACGAGATGGTGCGCATCGAGC
>DURG01000300.1 GCA_012837465.1 Propionibacterium sp.
ACCCGTCCGGCCGGGAGCCCGCCGTGATCTGGCCGCAGGGCCGATCCGGCCGCTGGATGGACCCCAAGCCCCAGCCCGGCACACCGCCGGCCTCGCCGAACACCGGCACCATGGAGCGCGGCCGGGAGGTCGTCGCGACCGCGCCCACTCCGGCCTCGGCCCTGCAGGCGGCGACCGAGACCGCCATCGCACTCGGTGCGCATCCCGACGCGGTGGCCGAGCTCCTCGAACCCCTCGACGGCGACCCCACCGCGTTGCTGCGGCAACGGCTGTCGGTGCTGCAGGGAGAGGGGCAACCCGGGGCCTCCTGGGCGCTCGGCCACGCCTGGCGCGGTCTCTACGACGCGCTGCGCGCCCGCTTCGAGGGCACGTTCACCGGATTCGAGCCCTTCGCGGATCTCGCCGGCCGGCTGGAGCGGGTCGCCTTCGGGCCCCCGCCCGTCAACGCCGCGAAGCTCCTCTCCCTCATCGACGCCGGCCTGGTCGATGACGCCTCCCTGCAGCACGGCCTCCCTGGGGAGCCCGACGTCGTGGTCGACGCCGTGCTCGCCCCGCCCGGCGTCGTCGAGGGCTCCTTCATCGCCGGCCTCGTCGCCGACGGCCTGCTGCACTCGCCGACCGGGCGTCGTGGGGTCGCAGTGGGCCCCGACGCCTCCTGCCTCGACCCCGATGGCAACCCCGTACCGGGCCTGGCCTGCATCGGCCGCGCCACCGAGGACGTCGTCATCGGCAACGACACCCTCAACCGCTCCCTCCACCCGGCCGTCGACGGCTGGGCCCGCCGCATCGCCCAGAAAGGCACCCCATGAGCATGCACGGCCAGCCGCCCCTGACCGGACGCCGCGAACCCTGGATGGACGACCTCCTCGGGGATCCCTCGGTGATCGCGCAACTGCTTGAGACCCACGGCTCACCCGTCAACGTGATCGAGCCCTCCGCGCTCAGCCGCAATGCCGCCGAACTGGTCGACGCCGGCCGCGAGGCGGGCGTCGACCTCAAGGTCTTCTACGCCCGCAAGGCCAACAAGGCCCACGCCTTGGTCACCGAGGCCCGCGACGCGGGGCACGGCGTCGACGTCGCCAGCCTCGCGGAACTCAGCCAGGTGCTCGACCTCGGGATGCCGCCCGAGCGCGTCATCGTCTCGGCGGCGGTGAAGTCGGACCAGATGCTGCTGCGGGCCGTCCGCTCCGGCGTCACGATCTCCGTCGACCACGTCGCCGAACTCCACCGCATCGCCGACCTCTCCGATCCGGGCAGGCCCACGCCCGTCGCGCCCAGGCTCGCCCCGCACCCCGACACCGGCGTGCCGCCCACCCGCTTCGGCGAACTGGCCGACGTCTGGCTCGAAACCCTCGCCGAACCCATCGACGGCGTCGAGGTCACGGGCCTCCACGTCCACCTGCATGGCTACGCGGCCGAGGACCGGGCCCGTGCCATCGCCGAGGCCACCCGCCTGTCCGGCGCGCTGGGGGAGCGAGGCCACCGCCTCCACTTCCTCGACCTCGGCGGCGGCGTGCCCATGAGCTACCTCGACGACGCAGCCGAATGGGACTCCTTCTGGGGCGCGATGAGGGCACCGCACGAACCGGAGTCGCTGACGTGGCGCGACCACGCACTGGGCAACGTCTACCCGTTCCACCAGAGCCCCACCCGTGGTGCTTGGCTGCGCGAACTGCTCTCCCTCCGCCCCGACGGCGGCGCCACCTGTGCCGAACTGCTCCGCGACGCCGGCCTCGCCCTACACCTCGAACCCGGCCGCAGCCTCGTCGACGGTTGCGGCGTCACGCTGGCGCGCGTCGCGTTCCTCAAGAC
The DNA here is from genome assembly GCA_012837465.1 of Propionibacterium sp. GTDB lineage: Bacteria > Actinomycetota > Actinomycetes > Propionibacteriales > Propionibacteriaceae > Arachnia. Next base: position 1,813 of record DURG01000300.1, read on the forward strand.
CCGCAGCGACGGCGTGCCCCTGGTGGGGCTGGAGATGAACCGCACCCAGTGCCGCTCCACCTCGGACGACTTCCTGGTGGACCCCGTCCTCGTGCGCACCCAGCCGGCAGGGGCGCCATGCGACGGATTCCTCGTGGGCGCCTACTGCATCGAGGACGAGATCATCCTGCGCCGCCGGATGCACTTCCCCGACGGCGTGGCGCCGGGCGACGTCGTGGCCCTCATCAACACGGGCGGCTACCTCATGCACATCCTGGAGAGCGCGTCGCACCAGCTGCCCCTGGCCCGCAACGTGGTGTGGCCCGGCCTGACGCTGGATGGCATCGACCGATGATTTCGCCCGAAGGGCCGTAGCCGCTAGACTAATCAGGTTGCCTTGGGTCTGTGCCCCTTCGGGGGGACCTTTCCCGGGCTGCGCCATGGCCTCCTCTCCCTCGAGCTGGAGGTTGCCTCCTGGCAAAATCCAGGGGGTTCGTTTCTAGTTTCACAAGGCCCTTTGCCGGGAACCGGTGGAGCAAGGAGAAGTAATGATCCAGCAGGAGTCGCGACTGAAGGTCGCCGACAACACTGGTGCGAAGGAAATCCTCTGCATCCGTGTGCTCGGCGGTTCCGGACGTCGCTACGCATTCCTCGGCGACACCATCGTCGCCACCGTCAAGGACGCGATCCCTGGCGGCAATGTCAAGAAGGGCGACATCGTCAAGGCGGTCGTCGTCCGCACGGCCAAGGAGCGCCGTCGTCCCGACGGTTCCTACATCAAGTTCGACGAGAACGCGGCCGTCATCCTCAGCGCCAACGGTGAGCCCCGCGGCACGCGCATCTTCGGCCCCGTGGCTCGTGAGCTGCGCGACAAGAAGTACATGCGCATCATCTCGCTCGCCCCGGAGGTGATCTGACATGCGTACGCTTCACATCAAGAAGGGTGACCGCGTGGTGGTCCTGTCCGGCGTGGACAAGGGCGTCGTCGCGGAGGTCATCTCCGTCGATCCCGCCAACAACCGCGTGACCGTGCAGGGTGTCAACCTCGTCAAGAAGCACCGTCGCGAGTCCCAGACCGCCACCGGTCGCAAGATCGAAGGCGGCATCATCAACGTCGAGGCCCCCATCCACGCCAGCAACGTGCAGGTAGTGGTGGACGTCGACGGCAAGAAGGACGTCCCGACCCGCATCGGCTACAAGCGCGTCGAGGTCACCAAGCGTCGTCCCGACGGTTCCGAGTACAAGGCGACGCGCTCCGTGCGCATCGCCCGCAAGACGGGGGAGGAGATCTGATGACCGCCACCGCTGAAGAGACCAAGACGATGCCGCGTCTGAAGGCCAAGTACCGCGAGGAGATCGTGCCCGCACTCCAGCAGGAGTTCGAGTACGGCAACGTCATGCAGATCCCCGGTCTGGTGAAGATCGTGGTGAACATGGGCGTCGGCGAGGCCGCACGTGACTCGAAGATCATCGAGGGCGCCATCCGCGACCTCACCGCGATCACCGGTCAGAAGCCCACCGTCACCAAGGCCCGCAAGTCGATCGCCCAGTTCAAGCTGCGCGACGGCATGCCGATCGGCGCCCACGTCACCCTGCGCGGTGACCGCATGTGGGAGTTCGCCGACCGTCTCCTGACGCTGGCCCTGCCCCGAATCCGTGACTTCCGTGGCCTGAACTCCAACCAGTTCGACGGCAACGGCAACTACACCTTCGGTCTGTCCGAGCAGGTCATGTTCCTCGAGATCGACCAGGACAAGATCGACCGCGTCCGTGGCATGGACATCACCTTCGTGACGACCGCCGCCAACGACGAAGAGGGCCGCGCTCTGCTCAAGCACCTCGGCTTCCCCTTCAAGGCCAAGGACGACCCGAAGCAGCAGAAGACCAAGCGTGGTCCTGCGTTCTACGCCAAGAAGAAGAAGTGAGTAAGTAGATGGCTAAGACAGCACTCAAGGTCAAGCAGGCCCGCAAGCCCAAGTTTGCCGTGCGCGCCTACACCCGCTGCCAGAAGTGCGGCCGACCCAAGTCGGTCTACCGCAAGTTCGGGCTGTGCCGCGTCTGCCTGCGCGAGATGGCCCACGCCGGCCAGCTCCCGGGCGTGACCAAGTCGTCCTGGTGACGCAACCCACCTACAGAAAACCAACTAACACCAGGTCCGGGGGACCGGAAACCGGTGTGAGAAAGAGGCAAAAGTCATGACGATGACTGATCCGATCGCAGACATGCTGACGCGTCTGCGAAACGCCAACCAGGCGTACCAGGACTCCACGTCCATGCCGTCGTCGAAGATCAAGGTGGGCATCGCTGAGATCCTCAAGAAGAACGGCTACATCACTGATTACGAACTGACCGAGGTCGAAGGCCAGGTCGGCAAGGTTCTGAAGGTGACGCTGAAGTACGGCGACTCCCGTGAGCGCTCCATCGTGGGGCTCAAGCGCGTGTCGAAGCCGGGCCTCCGCGTCTACGCGAAGTCCACCGAGCTCCCCAAGGTGCTCGGCGGTCTGGGTATCGCCATCATCTCGACGTCGCAGGGTCTGCTGACCGACCGCGACGCGAAGGCAAAGTCCATCGGCGGCGAAGTTCTCGCCTACGTCTGGTGACCGGGCGAAGGTAAGGAGAAACAGATATGTCGCGTATTGGCAGGATGCCCATTACCGTCCCGTCCGGTGTCGACGTGAAGCTCGACGGCCGCCAGGTCGACGTCAAGGGCCCCAAGGGGACCTTGTCGCTGACGGTGGCCGAGCCCCTCACCATCGACAAGAACGACGAGGGCCAGATTGAGATCACCCGTCCCAACGACGAGCGTGAAGCCCGCTCCCTCCACGGCCTCACCCGCACCCTGGTCAACAACATGATCATCGGTGTGACCGAGGGCTATGAGAAGAAGCTCGAGATCGTCGGCGTTGGTTACCGTGTGCTCTCCAAGGGGCCGAAGCAGCTCGAGTTCGCGCTCGGCTTCTCGCACCCCGTGATCATCGATGCCCCCGAAGGCGTCGAGTTCGTGGTCGAGACCCCCACCAAGCTGACCGTCAAGGGCATCGACAAGCAGGTTGTCGGTGAGACTGCGGCCAACATCCGCAAGCTCCGCAAGCCCGAGCCCTACAAGGGCAAGGGCGTCCGCTACGCGGGCGAGCACGTCCGCCGCAAGGCTGGAAAGGCTGGTAAGTAACCATGGCCATTTCGATTCGGACCAACAAGACGCTCTCCGCGAAGAGCGCTTCGCGCGCCCGTCGCCAGCTGCGTGCCCGGAAGAAGATCAGCGGTTCCGCCGAGCGGCCCCGCCTGGTCGTGACGCGCTCCGCCCGTCACCTGTTCGTCCAGGTGATCGACGACCGCGAAGGCAAGACGCTGGCCTCGGCCTCCACCATGGAAGCCGACCTGCGTTCCGTCGAGGCGGACAAGTCGGAGAAGGCCCGCAAGGTCGGCGCCCTCATCGCCGAGCGTGCGAAGGCCGCCGGCATCGAGAACGTCGTCTTCGACCGCGCCGGCAACAAGTACCACGGGCGGATCGCGGCTCTCGCCGACGCCGCCCGCGAGGCCGGGCTCGGCTTCTAACGACGAAAGGATAGGGAAACACGATGAGTGAAACCCAGCAGCGCCGTGGTGGTGCTCACGGGGAGCGTCGTGGCCGTGACGATCGTCGTGGCCAGCAGGCTTCCAAGGAAGAAAACAAGTACCTCGAGAAGGTCGTGGCGATCAACCGTGTCGCCAAGGTCGTCCAGGGCGGTCGTCGCTTCAGCTTCACCGCACTGGTCGTCGTCGGCGACGGCGAGGGCATGGTCGGTGTCGGCTACGGCAAGGCGAAGGAAGTTCCCGCCGCCATTGCCAAGGGCGTCGAGGAGGCCAAGAAGGCCTTCTTCCGCGTCCCGCTGATCCAGCGCACCATCCCGCACCCCGTGCAGGGCGAGAAGGCCGGCGGCGTCGTGCTGCTGCGCCCCGCGTCGCCCGGTACCGGTGTGATCGCCGGTGGCGCCATGCGTGCGGTGCTCGAGTGCGCCGGCGTGCACGATGTGCTCGCCAAGTCGCTCGGCTCGCCGAACGCCATCAACGTCGTCCACTCCACCGTGGTCGCGCTCAAGCAGCTCGAGCAGCCGGAAGACGTGGCCAAGCGCCGCGGCCTCCCGGTCGAGGACGTCGCCCCGGCGGCCCTCCTCCGCGCTGCCCGCGAGCCCAAGGAAGAGGTGGCTTCGTAATGGCAGACCTGAAGATCACGCAGGCCAAGTCTTCGGCCGGCGGCAAGCAGTACCAGCGTGACACGCTGCGTACGCTCGGACTCAAGCGCATCGGTGACTCGGTGGTGCGGGAGGATCGTCCCGAGGTTCTCGGCATGATCCGTACCGTGGCCCACCTGGTCACCGTGGAAGAGGTGAAGTGAGATGGCGCTGAAACTGCATCATCTGCAGCCCGCCCCGGGCGCCAAGACGGCGAAGACCCGTGTTGGCCGTGGTGAGGGCTCCAAGGGCAAGACCGCTGGTCGTGGCACCAAGGGCACCGGCGCGCGCAAGAACGTGCCCGCGAACTTCGAGGGTGGCCAGATGCCTCTGCACATGCGCCTCCCGAAGCTCAAGGGCTTCAAGAACCCGTTCCGTGTCGAGTACCAGGTCGTCAATGTCGGCCGCCTCGCTGAGCTCTTCCCCAAGGGCGGCGAAGTGGGCGTCGACGAACTGGTCGAGGCCGGCGCGGTGCGCGCAGGCAACCTGGTCAAGGTGCTCGGCACCGGCGAGGTTTCCGTTGCCCTCAACGTGACCGCACACGCGTTCTCCGGCTCGGCGAAGTCCAAGCTCGAGGCCGCTGGCGGTTCCGCCACCGAACTCTGATTCGGTATCCATACAACGCATGCGGGGTGGTTCCGGTTCGCCGGGCCACCCCGTCGCGCGTTCCTCGGCTCACCCATCCGTGTGGGTAGAGTTTTGGAGGGCCGCCGCCGCTTGGTAGGCTGCCCTGGTTGCCGTGTCGCAGGGCGCGGCACATGTTTCTGCTACCGGGAAAGTAGGGTCGGATGATCTCCGCCTTGGCTAACGCGTTGAGGACGCCGGATCTTCGCAAGAAGCTCCTCTTCACGCTGGGCATCATCGCCGTGTTCCGACTGGGGTCCTCGATCCCGTCACCGAACGTGAACATGGCGCGGATCGATGAGTGCATGGCCATCGCCGCCACTGGCGACATGGCTGGCATCTACAGCATCATCAACCTGTTCTCCGGTGGCGCGTTGCTCCAGCTGACGATCTTCGCGCTGGGCATCATGCCCTACATCACGTCGTCGATCATCTTCCAGCTGCTCACCGTGGTCATCCCACGGCTCGAGGCGCTGAAGAAGGAGGGCGCCTCCGGCCAGGCCAAGATCACCGAGTACACCCGGTACCTCACACTGGTCCTCGCCGTGCTGAACGCCACCGCCTTCGTCACGCTCGCCCGCACGGGCCAGCTGATCCAGGGCTGTGACGGCATCCTCTACTCCCACGAACTCTTCCCGCTGATCACCATGGTCATGGTGATGACGGCGGGCACCGGCATCATCATGTGGATGGGCGAGCTCATCACGGAGCGCGGCGTCGGCAACGGCATGTCGATCATGATCTTCACCCAGATCGTCGCCAGCTTCCCGACCGGCCTGTGGTCCATCAAGACCATGCACCAGGGCGCCACCGGTTGGATCCTCTTCTTCATCGTCATCGGCGTCGGGCTCCTCGTGATGCTCGGCATCATCTGGGTGGAGCAGGGCCAGCGCCGCATCCCGGTGCAGTACGCCAAGCGCATGGTGGGTCGTCGCCTCGTCGGCGGCTCCACGACCTACATCCCGCTGAAGGTCAACCAGTCCGGCGTCATCCCGGTCATCTTCGCCTCGTCGATCATGTACCTGCCGGTGCTGTGGGCCACGTTCCGCCCCGAGAGCGCGGCGTCCCAGTGGATCCAGACGAACTTCAGCGGCGCGAACATGGCCTCGTTCTGGTACAACGCCGTCCAGTTCGTCCTCATCATCGCGTTCTGCTACTTCTACGTGTCGATCACCTTCAACCCCGAAGAAGTGTCGGACAACATGAAGAAGTACGGCGGATTCATCCCCGGCATCCGCGCCGGCAAACCCACCGAGAACTACCTGGCCTACGTGCTGTCGCGCCTCACGGCTCCCGGCTCGCTCTACCTGGCCACCATCGCCCTGATCCCGACCATCGCGTTCATGGCGGTCGGCGCCGCGCAGAACTTCCCGTTCGGCGGCACCTCGATCCTCATCATCGTGGGCGTCGGCCTCGACACCGTCAAGAAGATCGAAAGCCAGCTCCAGCAGCGCAACTACGAAGGCTTCCTCCGGTGAGGCTCCTGATCATGGGTGCGCCCGGGGCGGGCAAAGGTACTCAGGCCACCGCGCTGGCCGAGCGTTACGGTGTACCCGCGATCTCCACGGGGGACATCTTCCGATTCAACATCAAGAACCAGACGCCGCTGGGCGTCAAGGTCAAGGAGATCATCGACGCGGGGCAGTACGTACCCGACGACGTGACCGAGGAGATCGTCGCAGATCGCCTCGCGGAACCGGATTGCGAGCCCGGCTTCCTCCTCGACGGCTTCCCCCGCACCATGCACCAGGTCTACTTCCTGGATCGCTACCTGGCAGATCGCGGCCAGCAGCTCGACGCCGTCGTCTCGCTGCACGTCGATCCAGAGGTGCTTGTCGAGCGCCTGCTCAACCGCGCAGAGCTTGAAGGCCGCGCGGACGACAACCCGGACACCATCCGCCGCCGCATGGAGGTCTACGCAGGCCAGACGGCGCCCCTGCTCTTCCACTACGAGTCCAAGGGCCTCCTGGTGGACCTTGAGGGCACCGGCACCGTCGACGAGGTGCGCGAGCGGATGTTCGAGCAACTCGACCAGCACATCGCGCAGCGGTGAGGATCGAACTCAAGACTGCTGACGAGCTGCGTTTGATGCGCCGCTCCGGCCTCGTGGTCGCCGAAGGCCTCGACGCCATGGTCGCCGCCGCCCAGCCCGGCGTCACCACAGGTGAGGTCGACGCAGTGGGGCGTGAGGTGCTCGCCAGCCACGGCGCCCGTTCCTCCTTCCTCGGCTATGGCGCCGACTACGGCACGCCCTTCCCCGGAGTCGCCTGCATCTCCACCAACAACGAACTCGTCCACGGCATCCCCGGCAGCCGGGTGCTCGAGGCCGGCGACGTCGTCTCCATCGACTTCGGCGCGATCCTGCAGGGTTGGCACGGGGACGCCGCCCGCACCGTCATCGTCGGTGAAGGCGCCGCGGAGGACGAGGCGCTGATCGACGCCACCCGCGAGGCGTTCTGGGCCGGCGTCCTCGCCATGCGTGCAGGCGGGCGCGTGGGGGACATCTCCAAGGCGATCGAGGGCCACGTCAAGCGCCTCCCCACCCGTTACGGGACGCTGCGCGAGTACACGGGCCACGGCATCGGCTCCGAGATGCACATGGAACCAGACGTGCCGAACTGGCACCGCCGCGGCCGCTCCACGCCACGCCTCGAGACCGGCATGGTGCTCGCGATCGAACCGATGCTGACTCGAGGCACGCACCAGACCCTCGAACTCGACGACGACTGGACCGTCGTCAGCCGCGACGGCTCCAACGGCGCCCACTGGGAGAACACCGTCGCCATCACCGAGCACGGCCTGTGGGTGCTGACCGAGCACGACGGCGGCGCCGCACGCCTCGGCGACCTGTTCGGCCCCTTGTCCGACTGAAACGCCTCCGCTGCGGCCTATGATTGGCCCATGCCGCTGCCTCCCAGCTCCAAGTACATCCAGCGCTCAGGCGACCCCGTGGACGAGACGGAGCGCGACTCCATCACCACGAGGCTCAACGATGCCTTCGCCGACGGACGCCTCACGCATGACGAGTACGCCGAGGCCATGGACATCGTCTACGGTGCCCGCACGCTCGGTGACCTGGTGCCCGTGATGGAGAAGTTGCCTGCGGCGGCTGCCAACGTTCCCGCCATCGTCGAGCAGGGCGGCCCGCCCGCTGGCCAGCTCACGCAGCCGCGCAGCCTGGTGCCGGCCGCCGTCATGGTCGGCGTCGTGGGCCTGTCCCTGCTCGCCGTCCTCGCCATCCTGCTGATCCTGATCTTCTGAGCGGCTGTCACCATGCGACGCTCGGGGGTGGCCCCTCGCAGGGCCCAGCCCCGCTACCCACTCGGGGTGGCGCTCGCGGGGCTGGCCACGGTGCTGATCGTCATGGTGTCGCTGGCCGTGATCGCGGTGCAGTTGCTGCGCACCGAGGAGTCCGCGCCGCTGCCGGCCAGCCGCCCCACCGAGGTGGCTGTGCCCGGCGCCGATGCTGAGGGGTGGCAACTGCCCGAGAGGCGTTGGGAGCCCCTGCCGCTGCCCGATCCGCAGTCTCCAGTGTACGGGGCGCAGGTCACCCGCCTCAACGCCCAGCCACCCGTCGAACTGATGGGGTGTTCCCCGCCCAGCGTCGTGGAGACGGAGGAGGAGTGGCGGGCCGCGGTGCGCGACCAGTGGTACTGCGTGCACCGCTCATGGGTGCCCACCCTCCACCGCTTCGGCTGGTCGACGGCCATGCCACGGGTCCACTTCTTCGAGGGTGAGGGCGACGACAGCGCCTGCGGCCACCTCGTGGCCCCGGCCTTCTACTGCTCGGCGGGGGAGGGGAGCGTGCACTTCGGCGTGCGGCACTACGACATGGCCCGCACCTGGGATCTGTCGGTGAACGAGATGGTCAACCACGAATACGGCCACCACCTGCAGAGCTTGGCCGGCGTGACCGCGGCCAAGGTCGCGCTGCCGTGGAGCGTCGAACTCGAGCGCCGCGCCGAACTCCAGGCCACCTGCTGGTCCGCGGCGATGACCTACCGCAACGCCGCGGTGGGCTTCGGCCAGGCGGAGTACGACTCGTGGCAGGAGCGGCTGGAGACCATGCGGGCCGATGGCGTGCACGGTGACCGCGAGTCGCTGGTCCGCTGGGGCACCCGCGGCCTCTACGCGGCCACCATGAACGACTGCAACACCTGGGTCGTCCCCGAGGCCGACGTCAGCTGAGGTTTCGCGGCCCGGTGCTCAATCGGCGAAGACGCCGATGAGGGGGTTCCACTCCGTGACGTCGCGGCCCTTGATCAGCCCGGCCTCCCAGAAGGGGTCCTCGTCGAGGTGCCGCTCCACCTCGGCGACGCTGCCCGCCCTCAGGATGAGGAGCGCGCTGGGCTGCCCGGCATCGACGAACGGGCCGCTCGCCAGCAGCGGGCCATCGGTGAGCATCGCCAGGAAGGCGCGGTGCTGGGGGCGGACCCGGTCGAGTTCTGCGGTGTCGTCGGAATACGTGTACTGCACTGCGAAATAGGCCATGGGGCCACCCTAATGCGGCTTCGACGGCCGCCCCGGGGTTTGGCCGTACGCGCAAGTGAGCGTAAACTGAATGATTGAAATCTCATCAGCGCGCGATACCGAGCACCTGATGGCGAACAGAAGAGAGTTTATGGCGAAGAAAGAAGGAGCCCTCGAACTCGAGGGCACCGTGGTCGAGGCCCTGCCCAACGCGATGTTCCGCGTGGAACTGGCCAACGGCCACAAGGTCCTGACCACCATCAGCGGCAAGATGCGCCAGCACTACATCCGCATCCTGCCCTCGGATCGCGTCGTCGTGGAGCTGTCTCCCTACGACCTGACCCGCGGCCGCATCGTCTACCGACACAAGTGAGCCCCGCGGCCCAGCGGCCGCGACTCGCAGGGCGTCGCCTGATCCAACCGGATCGGCGGCGCCTTTTCGCTTCGCTCAGCCTGGAACCAGGCTCAGGCGGCGTCGCCCGGGACGAACTCCGTCATGGGCTTCGTCGCGGCCGTCCAGGCCACCATCCAGTGGGGGACCCCCTCCTGGACCTCCTCGCCCGTGAGCGCCACCAGGTCGGCTGGGTCGACGGTGCCGCCGCTCTTCTTCAGGAAGCGCGCCCGTACCGCGGCCTGCGCATACAGCGTGCGGCCGATGCAGAAGTGCTGCTCCACGTAGACCCACGGCCCGTCGAAGCCCACCAGGCGCGTGTAGAGGTCGAACTTCTTGAACGGGTTCAGGGAGCGCCGGTAGGTGATCGACTGCCCCGCGACGACCGGATACCAGCCCTTCTCCGAGATCTTCTGCCACATCCCCGTGCGCAGCATGAGGTCGAGGCGGCCCAGGTCCATGAGCGTGAGGAACTTGCCGTTGTTCATGTGGCCGAGGACGTCCAGGTCCGTCGGCATCACCCGGAACGGCGTGCGGGCCGTGTCCCACAACCCCATGCGGGGCCGGAAGGCGGACAGGACGCGCAGCAGCAGGAGCCGGATGTAGAGGTTCACGCCTCGCAGGATAGCCGATACCTCCGGTATCGCTTAGCTTGGATCCACCGGTGCCGATCGGTGGATCCAGGCGAAGTTTCATACGTTTTGCGATCTGGGCGTGGGTCGCGTAATGTTGACCCTCGGTCGTCTGTGCCCGTGCGCGCCCGCGTGCGTGCTGACGATCGAAGCTCATCCACCACAAGATTGGGCGCGCCCCTGCGCTCCCAGTCGCCGATTGAAAAGGTTGCTCGAATGAAGGTTCAGCCGAGCGTCAAGAAGATCTGCGACAAGTGCAAGGTCATTCGCCGGCACGGTCGTGTGATGGTGATCTGCGACAACCCGCGCCACAAGCAGCGCCAGGGCTGATCACAGAGCACCGCGGTACGAGGTCCTGACCGAGTCCGCCAGACAACTGAAACAACGTGATGGCTAGACCCCCCAGGGGGTCGACCACCCTTGGACGAAGGCCAAGGCCCCGTCGGTGCCGCAAGGCGCCACAGGCGACGGGGATGCGTCACGCCCACACCTTCGCCTATGAAAGGAAACCGCCTGATGGCACGCCTCGTTGGTGTTGACCTGCCGCGCGAAAAGCGCCTTGAGGTCGCACTCACCTACATCTTCGGCATCGGACGCACCCGCGCTGCCGAAACCCTCGCCGCGACTGGAGTCTCCGGCGATCTCCGCGTCCACCAGCTGACCGACGACCAGCTCGTCGCGCTGCGTGACCACATCGAAGGCAGCTACGAGATCGAGGGTGACCTCCGTCGTAGCACCGCCGCCGACATCCGCCGCAAGGTCGAGATCGGCAACTACCAGGGCCGTCGCCACCGCAGCGGCCTGCCGGTTCGTGGTCAGCGCACCCGCACCAACGCCCGCACCCGCAAGGGCAAGAAGAAGGCCGTCGCCGGCAAGAAGAAGGCACGCTGACCCCCGGGTCGGTCGCCTCCTCTCAGGACTCGAAGGAGACAGAAAGAACTTATGGCTACTGCAAGCCGCAAGGCCGGCGCCAAGACCAAGGGCCGCCGCAAGGAAAAGAAGAACGTGCTCGCCGGTCAGGCGCACATCAAGTCCACGTTCAACAACACCATCATCTCGATCACCGATCCCACGGGTGCCGTGATCTCCTGGGCCTCCGCCGGCACCGTCGGCTTCAAGGGCTCCCGCAAGTCGACCCCGTTCGCCGCCCAGATGGCCGCTGAGGCCGCCGGCCGCCGCGCCATGGAGCACGGCATGAAGCGCGTCGACGTGTTCGTCAAGGGCCCCGGCTCCGGCCGTGAGACCGCCATCCGCTCGCTCGGTGCCGTCGGCCTCGAGGTCGGCGCCATCTCCGACGTGACGCCGGTGCCGCACAACGGCTGCCGCCCGCCGAAGCGCCGTCGCGTCTGATCCGGCCCGAGAGAGTAAAGGACTAACACATCATGGCTCGTTACACCGGCCCCATCACCAAGAAGTCCCGTCGCCTCGGGACTGACCTCGTCGGCAACGACAAGGCCTTCGAGCGTCGCCCGTACCCCCCGGGGCAGCACGGCCGCGGCCGCACGAAGGATTCCGAGTACTCGCTGCAGCTGCGCGAGAAGCAGAAGGCCCGTTACGCGTACGGCGTGCTCGAGAAGCAGTTCCGTCGCTACTACGAAGAGGCCGACCGTCACCCCGGCAAGACCGGTGACCGCCTGCTCCAGATCCTGGAGTCGCGCCTCGACAACGTCGTGTACCGCGCAGGCTTCGCCGAGACCCGCCGCCAGGCGCGTCAGCTCGTCGTGCACGGCCACTTCCTGGTCAACGGCCAGCGCGTCAACATCCCGTCGTACCGCGTCCGCGCCAAGGACATCGTCGACGTGGCTGAGAAGTCGCTGAACCTGACCCCGTTCATCATCGCCCGCGAAACGCACGGCGAGCGTTCGGTCCCCGCCTGGCTGGAGGCCCGCCCGAACCGCATGCGCATCCTCGTGCACCAGCTCCCCGTCCGCGAGCAGATCGTGATCGACGTCCAGGAGCAGATGATCGTCGAGCTCTACTCGAAGTGATCCGTCGGGGCTTCGTCCCCACCCCCGCCCCGTCCGGCTCACCCCGGGCGGGGCGCTGGGCCCGATGGTCGGAGCCCAGCACTTATCGCGTCATCAAATAGCGGTTGGCGCGGGAAGGAAAACCAATGCTCATCGCACAGCGTCCGGTCCTCACGGAAGAAGTCGTCTCGGACCACCGTTCCCGGTTCGTCATCGAGCCGCTCGAGCCCGGCTTCGGCTACACGCTCGGCAACTCGCTGCGTCGCACCCTGCTGTCGTCCATCCCGGGCGCCTCGGTCACCAGCATCAAGATCGAAGGCAACCAGCACGAGTTCTCCACCCTGGAGGGCGTCGTGGAGGACGTCACCGAGATCATTCTCAACCTCAAGAGCCTCGTGCTGTCGTCCGAAGAGGACGAGCCCGTGGTCATGTACCTGCGCAAGGCCGGTGCCGGCAGCATCACCGCCGGTGACATCCAGCCCCCGGCCGGTGTCGAGATCCACAACCCGGACCTCCACATCGCCACGCTCAACGACAACGGCAAGCTCGAGATGGAGCTCGTCGTCGAGCGCGGCCGTGGCTACGTCAGCGCGGCGCTGAACAAGGATCCTGACGCCGAGATCGGCCGCATCCCGGTGGATTCGATCTACTCGCCGGTGCTCAAGGTCACCTACAAGGTCGAGGCCACCCGTGTCGCACAGCGCACCGACTTCGACCGGCTCATCGTCGACGTCGAGACCAAGCAGTCGATGACGCCGCGCGACGCCGTCGCCTCCGCCGGCACCACGCTGGTCGAGCTGTTCGGCCTGGCCCGTGAGCTCAACGTCGAGGCCGAGGGCATCGAGATCGGCCCGTCGCCCGTCGACGAGCAGATCGCCGAGTCCCTCAACCTCCCCGTCGAGGACCTCGAACTGTCCGTGCGTTCCTACAACTGCCTCAAGCGCGAGGGCATCCACACCGTGGGTGAGCTCGTCGCCCGCAGCGAAGAGGACCTGCTCGACATCCGCAACTTCGGCTCCAAGTCCATCGACGAGGTCCGCGACACCCTGGCCAACCTCGGCCTCTCGCTGCGTGACTCGCACCCGGGCTTCGACCCGATGCAGGCCATCGAGCGCTACGACGAGGACAACGAGGACGCTGACTTCGCCGAGACCGAGCAGTACTGACCGCCCACCCCCTTTCACACCTGGAGATTGACCAATGCCTAAGCCGACCAAGGGCCCCCGTCTGGGCGGTAGCCCCACGCACCAGCGCCACATCCTGCGCAACCTGGCCACCGCGCTCTTCGAGCACGGCCGCATCACCACCACCGAGACCCGCGCCCGCCGCCTTCAGCCGGTGGCCGAGCGGCTCATCAGCAAGGCCAAGCGCGGTGACCTGCACAACCGCCGTCAGGTCCTCGCCGAGGTGACCGACGTGGCCGTGGTGCGTCGACTCTTCGACGAGATCGCCCCCACCTTCGAGGGCCGCGACGGCGGCTACACCCGCATCACCAAGATCGGCCCGCGCAAGGGTGACAACGCCCCCATGGCCGTCATCGAACTCGTGACCGAGGCCGTGGCCCCGAAGGCCAAGAAGGCCGCCAAGGCTGAGAAGGCCGAGAAGGCCGAGGCCGCCCCGGTGGAGGAGCCCAAGGCCGACGAGGTCGAGGCCGAGGAGGCCCCTGCCGAGGAAGCCGAGGTTGCGGCCGAGGAGGCTGCCGCCGAGGAGTCCCAGCTCGAGGCCGAGGAGGCCGAGGCCGCGGAGGATCCCGCCGAGGCGGACACCGACCAGTCCAAGTGACCCAGCCAGGAGAGGCCCCCACCGCGGGGCCTCTCCTCTTTTGCCGTCAGACCCCACCCCTAGGAGATCCCATGCTGCGATGTGCACTCGTCGGCGCGCTGGCCGCCTCGCTGCTGCTGGCCGGCTGCGGCAACCAGGCCGCCTCACCCGAAGAAGTTTCGATCGGGGGCGTGACCATCGTCTCGCACCCGTCCCTGGACCTGATCTGGGAGGGCGTCAAGGAGGGGCTGGCCGATGCGGGCTACGTCGAGGGGGACAACCTCACCCTCGAGTTCATGAACCCGCAGGGCGACCAGGCCACGTTGACCAACATCGCCAACACCTACGCGGCCTCCGGCCATGACCTGTTCGTGGCCATCGCCACGCCGCCCGCCCAGGCCATGGCGCAGGTGGAGCAGGAGCGCCCCATCGTGTTCGCCTCGGTGACCGACCCGGTCGCGGCCGGGCTGGTGGACTCCATGGCCGCCCCCGGCGCCAACGTCACCGGCACCAGCGACCAACTGCCCACCGACGAGCAGCTCAAGCTCCTGCTGGAGATCGACCCCAGCATCGAGACCGTCGGCATCGTCTATTCGGCCTCCGAGGTCAACGCGCAGGTGCAGGCCGACGCGGCCATCGAGGCGGCCGAGGAACTCGGCATCGAGATCAGGACCGCCACCATCATGAACACCTCCGAGGTGCAGCAGGCCGCCGAATCCCTCGACGTCGACGCCTACTTCACGCTGGTCGACAACACCCTGGTCGCCGCCATGGAATCCATGGTGCAGGTCGCCGAGCAGAAGCAGGCGCTGCTGGTCAGCTCGGATCCGGATTCGGTGGGCCGCGGCGCAGCCGCAGCGCTCGCCACGGACTACAAGGCGCAGGGCCTGCAGACCGCGCGCATGATCGTCAAGATCCTGGAAGGCGCCGCACCGGCCGAGACCCCCGTCGAGCTCCAGGAGTCCCTGGAGACGGTGGTCAACGAGGAGGCGGCCCAGCGCATGGGCATCGAGATCCCGGCCTCCGTTCTGGACAGGGCGGCTGCCGGCGAGTGAGCCGTCCTAGGCTTAGGCGTCTTCATTCGCGCTAGGAGAACCCATGAAGCTCAAGGCAGTTGCCCTCTGCACCATCGCCGCCCTCGCCCTCACCGCCTGCGGTGGCAGCGGCGACGACGCCCCCGGGGCCGATGACACGTCCTACCAGGTCGGCATCGCCACCATCGTGTCCCACCCGGCGCTCGACGCCGTGGCGGACGGCTTCAAGGAGGCCATGGCCGAGGCGGGCTACGTCGACGGGGAGAACCTCACCGTCGACCTGCAGAACGCCCAGGGCGACCAGTCCACGCTGACCAACATCGCCAACACCTTCGCCAGCTCGGACTACGACGGCTTCCTCGCCATCGCCACCCCGACGGCGCAGGCGCTGGCCAACGTGATCAGCGACAAGCCGATCGTGTTCGGCGCAGTCACCGATCCGGTGGCCGCCGGCCTCATGGAGGAGTGGGACGCACCGGACGCCAACATCACCGGCGTGTCGGACATGAACCCGATGGACGCCCAACTGGACCTGATCAAGGAGGTCCTGCCCGAGGCCACCACCGTCGGCATCGTCTACAGCTCCGGCGAGGTCAACTCCGAGGTGCAGGTGGCCGAGGCCGAGAAGGCCGCCGAGTCCCGCGGCCTCCAGATCGTGACCTCCACGGTGACCAACTCCTCCGAGGTGCAGCAGGCCGCCGAGTCGCTCGACGTCGATGCCTTCCTGATCCCCACCGACAACACCGTCGTCTCCGCCGCGGAGGCCGTGGTCCAGGTGGCCGAGCAGAAGCAGGTGCCCGTGTTCGCCTCCGATGAGTCGACGATGGAGCGCGACGCCACGGCGGGCCTGTCGGTCAACTACACGCAGCAGGGCAAGGATGCCGCCGCCGTGCTGCTGAAGATGCTCGAGGGCACGCCCGCCTCGGACATCGCGGTCGAGACCCAGAAGGAGTTCGACCTGTTCGTCAACGAAGCCGCTGCGGCCGGGCAGGGCATCGAACTGCCCCAGGCGGTCATCGACCGCGCCACGAAGAAGTTCTGAGCAACTAGATGATCATTGCACTCGAGATCGGCCTGCTCTACGCCATCATGGCGTTGGGCGTCTACCTCACCTACCGGGTCCTGGACTTCCCTGACCTGACGGTGGATGGTTCGTTCACGACGGGGGCCGCGACCTGCGCGATCCTCCTCGTGAGCGGGGCGCCGGTCTGGACCGCGATGATCGCGGGGATGGTGGCCGGCATGATGGCCGGCGCCATCACCGGCTTGCTCCACGTGTGGGGCAACATCAACCCGCTGCTGGCGGGCATCCTCACCCAGATCGCGTTGTACTCCATCAACCTGCGGATCATGGGCAACCGCGCCAACGTGCCGCTGCTGCGCGAGGGCACGCTGTTCACGTGGTTCCGCGACAACGGCTACATGAAGACGTGGTTCTCGGTGGCTGCCTTCGCGGCGGTCGTGGCGCTGGTGGGGATCATCGTCTACTGGTTCCTCGGCACGAGCTTCGGCGTGTCGCTGCGCGCCACCGGCGACAACGAACTGATGGCCCGCTCGCAGGGCATCAACACGGGCGTGACCAAGGTCGTCGGCCTGATGATCTCCAACGGCATGGTGGCGCTCTGCGGCACGCTCGTGGCCCAGTACCAGGGGTTCTCGGACATCTCGATGGGCATCGGCCTGATCGTCGCCGGCCTGGCCTCCGTCATCGTCGGCCAGGCGATCTTCGGCATGACGGCCGTGTGGCAGGCCGTGCTGGCCGCCGCGCTCGGCTCGGTCATCTACCGCGGCGTCATCCAGATCGCGCTCAACAACGGCTTCAACCCCAACGACATGAAGCTCATCTCGGCGGTGCTCGTGGTGCTCGCCCTGGTGCTGCCGCAGTGGGGGCCGCTGAAGAAGATGCGCCGCCAGCGCCGCCGTCGGCAGGCCGCAGAGGCAGGAGTCGCCTGATGCTGAAGCTCGACGCCGTCACCAAGCGCTTCTTCCCGGGCACCGTCAACGAGCGGGTCGCCCTGGACGCCATCGATCTCACCCTCCACGAGGGCGACTTCGTCACCGTCATCGGCTCCAACGGAGCCGGCAAGTCCACCATGCTCAACGTCGTTGCGGGGCGCTACCCGCTCGACGGCGGCAAGGTGCTCATCGACGGCCGCAACGTGAGCCGCACGCCCGAGCACCGTCGCGCCAAGTGGGTGGCCCGCGTGTTCCAGGACCCCATGGCCGGCACCTCGCCGCACCTGACGATCGAGGAGAACCTGGCCATCGCCTTCGAACGCGGGCAGGGCCGGGGCCTGGGCATGGCCGTGACCAACGCCAAGCGCGAGGTGTTCCGCGAGGCCCTCGCCACCCTCGAACTGGGCCTGGAGGACCGCCTCGACATGCGCGTGGGCATGCTCTCCGGGGGCCAGCGCCAGGCGCTCAGCCTGCTGATGGCCACCTACGCCCGGCCCGCCATCCTGCTGCTCGACGAGCACACCGCCGCCCTCGACCCCGCCCGCGCCGAGCTCATCACCCGCCTGACCGGCGAGGCCGTCGCACGGCACCACCTCACCACGCTGATGGTGACCCACAACATGCACCAGGCCATCGAATTGGGCAACCGGCTGATCATGATGCACGAGGGCCGCATCGTGCTCGAGGTGGACGAGGCCGCCAAGAAGACCATCACGGCGGAGCAGTTGCTCGAGGAGTTCGCCAAGATCAAGGGCGCCGCCCTCTCGGACCGCACGCTGCTCGACTGAGCGCGTTACCGTGGTGCCATGCGGATCGCCCAACTGGCCAACTTCGTCGGCCCCACGTCCGGGGGGATGAAGGTCGTCATCGAGACGCTCGGCCAGGGCTATGTCGACGCGGGCCACACCCGGATCTTCGTCGTGCCGGGGGAGCGGGACCAGGTCACCGAGACCGAGGCCGGCATCATCGTCCAGGTGCGTGGCCCCAAGCTCACCGAGCAGTACCGGATGATCTTCCAGCCCTGGCGCGTGCTCGACGTGTTGGACCGGTTCCGGCCCACCACGATCGAGGTCTCCGACAAGTGGACCCTGTCCCCGGCGGCCCGGTGGGCGGCCAAGCGCAGCGTGGGCTCCGTCCTGTTCAGCCACGAGCGGCTCTCCGACATGCTGGCGATGTTCGTGCGCGCCCAGTTCGGCGTCGAGGCGATCGTCGGGGGCCTCAACCGCCGACTGGCCAAGGAGTTCGACGAGGTGGTGGTCACCAGCCGCTTCGCGCAGGAGGAGTTCGAGGGCACCGGCGCCAACCTGGCCCTGGTGCCGTTGGGCGTGGACCTGCAGACCTTCCATCCGAGCCGGGGCGCGCCGCAGGACGACGGCGTGCTCAAGCTCTGTTACGTCGGGCGGTTGTCGCACGAGAAGAGCCCGCAACTGGCGGTGGCCACGGTCGTCGAACTGCACCGCCGCGGGCACCGGGTGCGCCTCGATCTGTACGGCACGGGCCCGGACAAGACCGAACTGGAGGGCATCGCGGGCGATGCCCCGGTGTTCTTCCACGGCTTCGTCCCCGGCCGCGACGAGGTGGCCGCGCGCATCGCGGAGCACGACGCGTCGCTGTCGGTGTGCCCGGCCGAGACCTTCGGCCTGGCCGTGTTGGAGGCGCTGGCCTGCGGTACCCCTGTGATCACGGCGAACCGTGGCGGGGCCAGCGAACTGGTGGACGCCACGTCGGGGGAGCGCGGCGACCCCAACCCGCTGTCGCTGGCCGATGCGGTGGAACGCCTGATCCCGAGGCTCGGGCCGGCCCTGCGCGCCGCCGCACGCGCCAGGGCCGAACGCTACCCGTGGCAGCGCACGATCGATGCCATGCTGGCACTGCACGAAGAACTCGCCGACGAGGTGCCGTACCGCAAGCTGAAGGGGTTCGCACGGCGGAAGAAGGGGGACCGGACATGAGGATGCGCAGGTTGAGGTGGGACTGGGCGCCCGTGGTGCTGCTGGGGGCGGCATTGTTCCCCGTCGTGGCCATGGCCCCCGCTCGTCCGAAGCTGGACGGGCCGCGGACGGTCGACGACGTCGTGTCGCAGTGCCGGGCAACCGGCGCCACCGGCCGGGAGCTGGCCAACGAGGCCATCGCCGCCGTCGCCGGGGCCTACCCGTGCTACTCGCTGTGGCACCTGTGGGAGTCGCCCGAGCGCTCGCTGCGCTCCCACCGCGGCTGGTCGCACCAGTACAACACCGTGCTGCTGTTCGTGCTGCGCGAACTCGGCTTCAAGGCGCGTCTGGTGCACGCCGCGCGCGTGCGTGGGTTCCGGACCCCTTGGTGGTTGGGCGGCCACACCTGGGCCAAGGTCACCGTCGGGGGCTACGAACTGGACGCCTGCGCATCATCGGACACGAACCGGGCGGGTGCCGTGAATTTCGTGCCCCTCACCCCCGAACTGCCCATGCGGCCGATCACCCGGTGGGCGGTGGGCGCGAGCCTGGTGCCGTTCGTGGTGGTGGAGGTGTGGCGGGCGTGGCTGCAGGGCCGCGATGTCGCCCCCTGGGTCTACGGTCGCAAGTCCCGCTGAAGCCGCCAGCTCGACGGCCTTGACTCCGCCGGGTCCGGGAAGTACCAGGGCGCGAGCCTCATGGTCGTTCTGGGCGGGCGACGTTGCGGGGTATCAGGGCCGGGCTCAAAAGATAGCTCGCGCCCTGGCACTTCCCGGCCCCGACGTCTAACCCTTCGGTGGCTGGTGGCCGGGGCCGCTGCTGTGGATGCCCCCTTTTGAGTGGCCTTGACTCCGCCGGGTCCGGGAAGCACCAAGGCGCGAGCCTCATGGTCGTTCTGGGCGGGCGACGTTGCGGGGTGCGGGGTCGGGCTCAAAAGATAAGCTCGCGCCCTGCTACTTCCCGGCCCGACGTCATCGTTGCGCTGGCTGATGGTTGCGTCCGCTGCTGTGGCCGCCCCTTGGAAAGGGGAGACCCCGAGCCCAAGGGCCCGGGGTCTTCTTGGCGATTCGGATGAATCAGTAGGTGATCTCAGCCTTCTTCGCGGCGGCGAGGCGAGCCTCGACGTCGGTCCAGTTGACGACGTTCCACCACGCGTCGGCGTAATCGGCCTTCACGTTCTTGTACTGCAGGTAGAAGGCGTGCTCCCACATGTCGAGCTGCAGGATGGGCAGCTGGCCGACCGGCACGTTGGCCTGCTGGTCGTACAGCTGGTGCAGGTTGAGGCGCTTGCCCAGGGTGTCCCAGACCAGCATGGCCCAACCGGAGCCCTGGATGCCGTTGGCGGCAGCGGTGAACTGCTTCTTGAAGGCGTCGAAGGAGCCGAAGAACTCGCCCAGCGCGTCAGCGACGGCGCCGGTGGGCTCGCCGCCACCCTCGGGCGACATGTTCTTCCAGAACACCGAGTGGTTGATGTGGCCACCCAGGTTGAACGCGAGGTCCTTCTCCAGCTTGGCAATGGTGCCGTGTTCGCCCTTGTCGCGAGCCTCGGCGAGGGCCTCGAGCGCGGTGTTGGCGCCCTTCACGTAGGCGGCATGGTGCTTGCTGTGGTGCAGCTCCATGATCTCCGGGGCGATGTGCGGGGCGAGTGCGCCGTAGTCGTAATCGAGATCGGGCAGGGTGTAGGTCATGGATGACTCCTTCACGAGACTCGCGCGTGAGCGCGCTGACGATTCCCATCCTATGCGGCCTCGATAATCGCCGCTTCAACTTTCGGGGTGGTCGTCCCTCGATACACGTTCGTTCGTTCCTCACGAATGCACTCGGGACCCGGTCTTCAGGACGCGGAAGCCCTTCGCCGAGGCCACGCGCTGCGTCGGGAAGCCCTGGTCGTTGAGCCAACGCTGGAGTGAATCGCCGCCGAGGTTCTTGCCCACCACCAGCCAGGCGACTCCATCGTCGGCGAGCCGCGGCAGCCAGGTGAGCAGCAGTTCGTGCAGGGCGTCCTTGCCGATCCGGATGGGCGGGTTCGACCAGATCTCGTCGTAGCGCGTCGCCTCGTCGACCTCGTCCGGGGCCATGGCGCGGATCCGATCGGCGACCCCGTGTCGCTCGGCGTTCATCCGCGTGAGCTCCACGGCGCGGGCGTTGACGTCCACCGCGTCGACGGTGATGCCCGGCGTCGCGACCGCCAGCCCGACGGCGATCGTGCCGACGCCGCAGCCCAGGTCCAGCACGTGACCGGTCTCGGGGGGATCCACCTCGCGGAGCAGCACGCTGGTGCCCAAGTCCAGCTTGTGGCCGGAGAACACGCCGCGGGAGGCGGTGAAGGTGAGGTCGTTGCCGAAGACGGTGGCCTTGAACTCGTGGGTGACCAGCGGCTCGTCGGGCGTGTGGAAGTAGTGGCTCATGAATCCTCCAGGGAACGCCTCGCGCGGGCCTCCTCGGCGCGGGCGGCGAGTTGGTCGTCGGGCGGGTAGCCCACCTCTTCGAGGGTGAGGCCTCTGGCGGGCATGACCTGGACCTCGCCGTGGCGCACTTGGCTGGCGGCCACCTCCTCGAGCCACGCCAGCGTACGGTGGCCGTCGGCGACCGACGTGAGCGCCCCCACCACGGAGCGCACCATGGAGTGGCAGAAGGCATCTGCCAGCAGGTGGATCTCAACGGTGCCGTCGTCGCGGCGCTCGGCGTGGAGTTCGCGCAGGTGGCGGATCGTGGTGGCGCCTGCTCGGGGCTTGCAGAAGGCGGCGAAGTCGCGCAGCCCGATGAGCAACTGCGCTCCGGCGTTGAGGGCGCCCACGTCCACGGGCTGGCGCACCGGCGTCACGTGCCCGCGCAGCAACGGGTCCGCCACCTGGTCGCTGAGCCGGTAGCAGTAGCGCCGCCAGATCGCCGAGAAGCGCGCGTCGAAACCCTGCGGGGCGGGCGAGACGCGACGGATCGCGATGTCTTCGCGCAGCACCCTGCGGAGGCGGCGTTGGAGCGTGGCGGACGGATCCTCGTCGAGGTCGAGGTCGACGTGGCAGGTCTGGCGCCGGGCGTGCACCCCGGCGTCCGTGCGGCCCGCCACCACCAGCGACGGCGGCCCACCCAGGCGCAGCACCTTGCCGATCCACTCCTCGAGCGTCCCCTGCACGGTGCGCAGCCCCGGCTGGGCCGCCCAGCCGTGGAAGTCGGTGCCGTCGTAGGCCAGGTCAATCCTGAGGCGCATCGGCCCTCCGGTACGTCAGGTCGTGGACCGTCCTGCCCGCCGCGAGCCCCTTG
>DURG01000301.1 GCA_012837465.1 Propionibacterium sp.
GTCGGAGGCGATGGTGAAGGCGTCCGCCTCACCGCCCGTAACCTCGGCCCGGACCGTCACCGGGCTGCCGGAAGACTCCCGGGTGTCGACGGCGGCCCGCAGCGCGCGCTCGGCGGCGGCGAAGAGCGGATCGTCGCCCGGTACCTCCAACGTGCCGAGCGGCGCGAGGGGCCCGGCCGCGACCCGGTCGACGGGCACGGGATGCTCCTGCGGGGTCTCCTTGTCCACGAAGCGGATGGCGAGAAACCCGGTGAGCGCCTGGCTGATGAGGAAGCCGAGCACTAGGGCCAACACGAGGGTGACGAGGGAACCGGCGGCGTAGCGTCGCATGCGGCCTACTCTGCCCCACGCCCACGGCATCGGGGGCAGGTAGCGTGTCCCCATGGCCGCGCTGCTCACCGAGTACCACCTCACCGACCCCGACGACATGCACCCGACGCTCGCCCTCGCCCGCTACGGCAAGCGACGCAGGACCGACGCATTCCTGGGGTTCTGGCTCGCGATCATCGTCGAGGCGCAGCAGATGCGCCCCAACCAGCGCACCGTGAGGAAGCACATCGAGAAGTTCCACGCCGGGCGCGACGTGCGCACCGCCCTCGACGAGGTGGGCCGGGCCTCGTTCGACGCCGAACTGCAGGACGCAGCGCGCATCTACTACGCCTCGGGTCTCGAGGACTCCTCCTACACCTCCACCCTCATGCGCATGAAGCGGCTCAGTGCCGGCCAGGTGCGGGAGAAGGCGGCCATGGAGGTCGTGCGCACCGCTGCGTTCATCCTCGACGCGCGTCTCGAGCCCACGCTGATCCGGCTGCTCGTGACCGGGTATCTCCAGGCCCTGGCCCCGCACGGTCCGCGCGAGCTCCGCGAGGCGATGGAGCGGTATCCGCAGACCCAGGAGCCGCTCGAGGCCATCCTGGGGGACCACCCTTGAGGGACCTGCAGCACTCCCTCACCGCCTGGTTCGCCGCCAACGCCCGCCCGCTCCCTTGGCGCGCCGCCGGGGTGACGCCGTGGGGCATCCTCGTCAGCGAGATCATGCTCCAGCAGACCCCGGCCGCGCGCGTGCACGGGCCCTGGCTCGCGTGGATGGAGCGCTGGCCCGCCCCCGCGGACCTCGCCGAGGCACCCACCGCCGACGTCCTGCGCGCCTGGGGCCGCCTCGGCTACCCACGTCGGGCGCTCCGGCTGCAGGAGGCCGCACGCGCCGTCGTCGCACGCCACGACGGCGAACTCCCTGAGGACGAGGATGCGCTCCTGGCTCTCCCCGGGGTGGGCAGCTACACGGCGGCCGCCGTGCTGGCCTTTGCGTTCGGGCGCCGCTCACTCGTGCTCGACGTCAACGTGCGACGCGTGCTCGCCCGGCTGGCCGACGGCGTGGAGCATCCCTCACGTTCCGAGACGGCGGCGGAGCGGCGGCGCGCCTGGGGGTACGTGCCCGAGGGCGATGCGGACGCCTCGATGTGGTCGGCCGCCGCCATGGAACTCGGCGCAACCACCTGCACCGCCCGCAACCCGGCCTGTGGGCGCTGCCCGGTCGCCGAGCACTGCGCCTGGTTGGCCGCGGGGAGGCCCCAGTGGGATGGCCCGCCCCGGGTGGCGCAGGCGTGGGAGGGCACTGACCGCCAGTGCCGCGGACGGATCATGGCCGCCCTGCGCAGCGCGCCCGGCCCGGTGCCGGTAGCGGATCTGGCCTGGCCGGACCCGGCCCAACTCGAGCGATGCGTGGCGTCGCTGGTCGACGACGGCCTCGCCGTCGCCTCCCCCGGCCACCTCCGCCTCCCCTGACGGACGTATGGTGAGGCCATGATCAAGGCCGTCGTGTTCGACCTCGGCGAGGTCCTCTCCTCGCCACCCTCCCTCCTGCCTGAACTCTCCGAACGCATCGGCGTGCCGAAGGATGAGATCAAGGAGCACTACTGGAAGGGACGGGTCGAGTACGACGCAGGCTCGCCCGAGCGCGCCTACTGGGGCCCCCTCCTCGACGCCGTGGGCGCCGACAGCAGCGACGAGGAGCTGATCGCCGACCTCGCCCACCTCGACGCCGACATCTGGTCCAACCTGCGCCCCGCCGCGTGGCAGTTGCTGCGCGACGTCCGTGGGGCCGGGGTCACCGTCGCCGTGCTCTCGAATTCCCCGCGCGCGATGCAGCAGGCCGCAGACAAGGCGGTGTGGCGGGCGGACGTGGACCACCTGTACGTCTCCGCGACGCTGGGCGCCATCAAGCCGCAACCCGAGATCTTCCAACGCGTGCAGCACGACCTGGCGCTGCCGTCGGAACGGATCGCCTTCATCGACGACAAGCCGGCCAACGTCGACGCCGCCGTCGCCCTCGGCTGGCACGGGCACGTGTGGAGCAACGACGCCGACACCCGCGCCTGGCTGGAGGGCCTGGGCGTCCTCTCCTGACGAACGAAGAAGCCCCGGACGAGCGTCCGGGGCTTCTTGTGCTACTTCAGGCAGTGGTGGGTCACCAGGGCTTGCAGGTCCAGGGCTGGAAGCCGCGGATCTTATACAGGCGGTTCGCGACGGTGATCTGCTCCTCGCGGGTGGCCTGGTGCGGGTACGCGGCGAAGTCCTGGCCGTCCACCGAGCGCCAGGTGGCGAGGTTGAACTGCAGGCCGCCGTAGTAGCCGTTGCCGGTGTTGATGTTCCAGCGGTTGCCGGACTCGCACTGGGCGATCTTGACCCACTGGGCCTCGCGGCTCAGGTCGATGGCGAACTTCGGCGACGGCACGACCTCGACGGGGGCGCCGGGCAGCTCGGGAGCCGCGGCGGGGATGGTGGTGACGGCGGGGACGGCGCCCGAGGAGAACTGGACGATGTTGTTGAACACCCACTGGCCGTTGGTCAGGACGTAGGCGCGGCA
>DURG01000023.1 GCA_012837465.1 Propionibacterium sp.
CGCCTGCGCGGCACATGCAGCCCACCGCTGGTTGAGCCGACCGCCTGCGCGGCACATGCAGCCCACCGCTGGTTGAGCCGACCGCCTGCGCGGCACATGCAGCCCACCGCTGGTTGAGCCGACCGCCTGCGAGGTACGAGCAGCGCGGTCGAGTCGAAACCCTCAGGCCCTCAGACCACCCGAATCACAGGTAGCCGCGGCGCACGGCCTCGCCGACCCGGTCCGGGAAGTTGGTGATGATCGCGTCGACGCCCATGTCCTGGAGCCAGAGCGCGTCCTCGTCCTTGTTGACGGTCCAGGCGTTGACCTTGATGCCGCGCTCGTGGCACAGCCACACGAAATCAGGATGGCGCAGCGCGAGGTAGTTGGGATGCACCGCCCCGGCGCCGAACCAGTGGGCGTACTTCCACGGCTCGTAAAGACCGTCGGCGAACAGCAGGGCGATGTGCTGGGGGGCCACCTTGCCGCGCAGGTTCGCCAACCCGTAGTGGTTGAACGACGAGAAGATCGTCTGGTCGAGCACCCCGGCGTCCTTGACGAGGGCGAGTGCCTCGTCCTCGATCCCCGGGTACAGCTCGATCGTGTTCTTCAGCTCGACGTTGACCACCGCGTCGGTGCCCTTGACGAGGTCGAGCACGTCGCGCAGCAGCGGGATCTTGGTGTTGCGGCGGCCGGGGAAGCCGTGCGAGAAATCGGCACGACGCAGGTCGTCGAGGGTCTGGTCGACGACCCTGCCGAAGCCGTTGGAGGTGCGGTTGATGGTCTCGTCGTGGATGACGACCAGCTGACCGTCGGCGGTGCGCTGTACGTCGATCTCGAGGCCGTCGGCGCCCATCTTCAGCGCGAGTTCCATGGCGGGCAGGGTGTTTTCCGGGGCGTACGCAGATGCTCCCCGATGGGCCCAGATAGCAGTCACAGTGCCATCTTCCCATCATTCGACAGCGGGGTACACCCACCTTCCTCCGCCCTCAGCCGGTTCTCTGAGGGCGCGAAGACTTCAGCCTGGCGACGCGGTTGCAGATGCCAGCGGAAACAGAACTCCCGATCGACCACCGGGAGGTCCACCCCGGCGCTGGAAGCGAGTGGTCACCGCGAGTAGCTGAAGATCACCGCCCGGACGACCCGAAGCTGCGCTGCCATCCGACCACCTTGTCCACGACCACCACGAAAAGTGATATCTTTTAGATATCACCATTTCCCGCAGAAGGATTCCCCGCATGTCAAGCCCCCACATCCCCGATCCGACGACCGACCTCGAGGGCGATTCCCTCGGCGGGCCACCGTCAGGCCGCCCGGTAGGGCGCGACGGGGCACGCGTCGACATCGAAGAGAAGAGGGCTTGGTACCTCGACGGGATCCTGGCCTTGTTCTTCGCACTCGCGCTGCTCGGAGTCGCCTCCTGGCAGATCATCCTGGCCAGCATCGCGCTGGATGCCGGCGCGGGCGGGGGGTGGAGGATGTCCCTGGGTATCGTCGTCTTCCTCCTCGCCACGGTGATCTTCTCGTCGCTCACGATCATCAGCCCCGGCGACACCAAGGTGGTGCAGTTCTTCGGCCGTTACATCGGCACGATCCGCAGGGCTGGCCTCCTGATGACCGTCCCCTTCACCACCAAGAAGAAGGTCTCCGTCAAGGTACGTAACTTCGAGACCAACGAACTGAAGGTCAACGACGCCGACGGTAACCCCGTCAACATCGCCGCGATCGTCGTGTGGCAGGTCGCGGACACGGCCAAGTCCGTGTTTGCCGTCGAGAAGTACGACGAGTTCGTGGCCGTCCAGTCGGAGTCGGCGCTGCGTCACGTGGCCACCACCCACCCCTACGACTACGCCGGCCCGGGCGAGGAGAGCCTCCGCGGCTCCACCGAGTTGGTGGCCAGGGAACTCGCCGACGAGGTGGCCGCGCGGATCGCGATCGCGGGCCTCGAGGTCGTCGAGACGCGGATCTCCTCGCTGGCCTACGCCCCCGAGATCGCCCAGGCGATGCTGCAGCGTCAGCAGGCGTCGGCGATCATCGCCGCCCGCGAGAAGATCGTCGAGGGCGCGGTGTCGATGGTGGAGAACGCGCTCGAGCGGCTCGAGGAGAATGATGTCGTCTCCCTCGACGAGGAGCGCAAGGCGGCCATGGTCTCGAACCTGCTGGTCGTGCTGACCAGCGAGTCGCGGGTGACGCCCGTGATCAACACCGGCTCGCTCTACACCTGAGCGACGTGACGACTCCAAGGGCCGACGATGGCGGAGCGTAAGGCAGTCCTCCTGCGGCTCGACCCGGCCGTCCACGACGCCCTCGCTCGCTGGGCGGCCGACGACATGCGCTCGGTCAACGCCCAGATGGAGCTCCTGCTGCGCGAGGCGCTGAAGAAGGCGGGCAGGTCGCCTAAGAACGCCGGGCCCTTGCCCCGGCGGGGGCGGCCCAAGAAGATCGATTGAGCCTCGTGCTGGGAGAATCCGGGCGAATACGCGCACACGGGCCCCGGCTGTCCGGCTTCGACCAGAGCCGCGAGATGATCGACATCGCCCGCAGGCGACTGGGCGATCGCGCGGACCTTCGTGGCAGACCTCGCCGATCCCCTTCCCTACGACGACAACAGCTTCGACGTCGCGTGCGCCTCGCTGGTGCTGCACTACCTCCGGGACTGGGTTCCACCCCTGAAAGAGATCAGACGTGTGCTGCGCCCGGGAGGACGGCTGATCGCCTCCGTCAATCACCCTCTGGCCTACGCGATCACCGAGGGCACGTACTTCGGGATCAAGCAGTACGAGTTCAACTACTCGTTCGCGGGACAGGAGGCGCTGAGACTCGTCTCCCTCCACGAGCCCCCCGTCGCCGACGACACACCACAGGACCTGCTGCCACCCTCCGGCAGCCGTCGCTTCGTCAGCTTCCTGTTCATCGTCCTGGAGAACGCGGCC
>DURG01000302.1 GCA_012837465.1 Propionibacterium sp.
GCACGTTCTTCGTGTCAGGGGTGGCTCACGGCCTCTTCGCCAGCACGTACAGGCGGTCCTGGCCCTCACCGGTGAGGTACACGTCGAGGTCAGTCAGCCCGGCGGCCTTCACCGCGGCCAGCACGGTGGCGGGGTCGTGCAGCACCAGCGGTGCCTCGACCTCCTCGTCCTGCCACGTCGTGGTGGGTTCGACGGCGTTGCCGGTGTGGACCGCCAGCGCGAGCACGCCGTCGGGCAGGAGAGTGCGGGAGAGGTCGCGCACGACGGTGGCGAGTTCGCTGGGCGCGAGGTGGATGAGCGAGAACCAGGCGAGGATCGCGCCCCAGCCGGCATCGTTGGCGGGGCGGAGGAGGCGGCGGAAGTCGCCGACCTGGAAGTCGACGTCCAGGTTGCGCTCGCGCGCCCGCGCCACCATCTCCTCGCACAGGTCGAAGCCGGTGGGCAGTGCCCCGGCCTCGGCGAGGAGGAGGGTGGTGTCGCCCAGGCCGCAGCCGACGTCTGCGGTCTGGTGTGGGCCGGAGAGCTCGGCGACGTAGGCGATGAACCAGTCCTCGAACGCGGTCAGCGACTGGGGATCGGGCTCGGCCTGTGCGAGCGCGGTGTAGGCGGCGATGAGCGCCTCGTCGCGGGCGTCGGCGCCATCGGCGATGATCTGTTCCCGATCGACGGCGGCCTCGGGGCCCGCCTCGGCCGGGACGTCGCCCAAGAGGTGGATCCAGCGGTGGTCCTGTTGGCCCGCCTGGCGTTCGAGTTGCCGCACGAGCGGCTCATCGCGCTGGGCCAGGCGCTGGAGGCCAGCCTCGACGGCGTCGCGATCAGCGAACCTGTGGAGCCGGTCCGTACGCGTCTTGAGTTCGCCCGGGGCCTGCGCACCGCGGAGCAGCAGGACGGTGATGAGCGCGCGCTCGTCGTCGGTCAGGTCGAGCGCCTCGACGAGGGCCTGGGCGTATTTGAGGGTGCGCTTGCCGTAGTCCATCCACGTCACCCGCACGAGCCCGCGTTCCTTGAGGGAGCGGATGGCGTCCTGGACGGTGCGTTCGTCGTAGTCGACGACGGGCTCTCGGCTGCTGGTCTGGTTGCAGGCGGTGCGCAGGGCGTTCAGCGTTAGCGGATAGCTCGCCGGAACGGTGACCTCCTTCTCGAGGAGGCAACCCAGCACGCGCTGCTCTTCGGCTGTGAGGATCGGTAGCGCGGTCACGAAGTCGACACTACCCGCCTGGGGGTGACCTCACGACGTGGGTCGGGCGGGGAGCACCCAAATCTAGATTTGCGCTCGTCCTCGATCGCAAATCTAGATTTGCGCACTCCCCCAGCGACGCGCGCGGACGCGTCGCCCCACATGCCCGACGGCGAACTATCCTGAGAGGCGGTCCCCGGGAGGTAACACACATGGGTCGCATCGTTCAGAAGTTCGGCGGCAGTTCGGTACAGGACGCAGAGTCCATCAAGCGCGTCGCGCGCCGCATCGCCCGCACCCGCAGCGACGGCAACGACGTCATCATCGTCATCTCCGCCATGGGCGACACCACCGACGAACTCATGGACCTGGCGCTCCAGGTCTCGCCGCGGCCCCAGTCGCGCGAGCTCGACATGCTGCTGACCACCGGTGAGCGCCAGTCGGCCGCGCTGCTCGCGATGGCGCTGTCGGACCTCGGGATCGAGGCAGTGTCCTACACCGGCTCGCAGGCCGGCATCCTCACCACCCCGACGCACGGCAACGCGCGCATCATCGACATCACGCCGGGCCGCGTCGTCAAGTCCCTCGACGAGGGCAAGGTCGTCATCGTCGCCGGCTTCCAAGGGGTCGCCCAGACCACCAAGGACGTCACGACGCTGGGCCGCGGCGCCTCCGACACCACCGCCGTCGCGCTCGCCGCGTCGCTCGGCGCCGACTACTGCGAGATCTACTCCGACGTCGACGGCGTCTACACGGCGGATCCGCGCATCGTGAAGTCCGCCCGACACATCAGCCACATAGGCTACGAGGACATGATGGAGATGGCCGCCTCGGGCGCCAAGATCCTCCACCTGCGCTGCGTCGAGTACGCGCGCCGGGAGGGCGTGCCCGTGCACGTGCGCTCCTCGTTCACTGACAAGCCCGGCACCTGGGTCAAGGACCAGGACGACATCACGAAGGACGAAGCCATGGAAGAAGCCATCATCACCGGCGTCGCGCACGACCGCACCGAAGCCAAGATCACCGTCGTCAACGTGCCGGACCGGGTCGGCGAGGCCGCCCGCATCTTCAAGGCCATCGCGGATGCCGACATCAACATCGACATGATCGTCCAGAACATCTCGCGCCTCTCCGACGGCGCCACCGACATCTCCTTCACCCTCCCCATGGACGCCGGCTCCAAGGCCATCGAGGCACTCGAGGCCATCCAGCAGGAGGTGGGTTTCGAGGAGGTGCTCTACGACGACCAGATCGGCAAGGTCTCCGTCGTGGGCGTCGGCATGCGCTCGCACCCGGGCGTGTCCGCCACCTTCTTCGACGCCCTGGCCAAGGCCGACGTGAACCTGCAGATGATCTCCACCTCGGAGATCCGCATCTCGGTGATCGTCGGGGCCGATGACGTCGACGACGCCGTGCGCGCCGCCCACCACGCCTTCGAACTGGACGCCACCGACGAGGCCACGGTCTACGCCGGCACCGGCCGCTGACCCGGCGCCAACCCTTTCCGAAGGCACCAACCAGATACGAATCCGCCAGCCTCTCAGGGAAAGGCGCCAGCCTCCGCTGAGGTGGCCAGCCCTACAGGGCTGGTCACCTCGTTTTGGGTTGGCACCCGGTGCGGCAGCCC
>DURG01000303.1 GCA_012837465.1 Propionibacterium sp.
AGGCAGTTGGCGCGAGCTGATCGCCTCGCTCGCATTGGTGGTGGCAGCGGCCTACGGCTCGCGTTGGCTGGCCGGGCTGAAGCACGCGGCGTGGTTCACCCCGCTTGTTGCGACGGGGCAGTTGGCTATGACGGCCTATGTCCTGCAATTGGTGGTGCTTCGGGTTATCACCGACGTTGTCTACGCGGGCGGGCGCGATGACCACTGGTGGGTGTTGGGGGTGCTGACCGCTGGCGTGGTCGCCTTCTGTACGGCGTGGCGCCGTTGGGTGGGGCGAGGGCCGCTGGAGCGCGTGTTGCGGCTACCCCTGACGGCCCTTCGCGCCGACCGTTGATTGCTCCAGCAGATCGTTGATTTCGGCGAAGAAGGCCCACGCGTCCTCCAGATCGGCCAAGCCCGCCGGGGGATGTTTGTCCGACCCATAGGCGGTGGCGTTGCGCACCAGGCGCAGCCACTCGAAAGCGTCCCTGTCGAAGCCTTTGAGTAGTTTCGCCGCCGCCTGACCCGTCGCGGCGCTGGGCCGGGTGATGGGGGAGGCCGCGCGGCGCGGGCTGCTGTCGTCGGCGCATGACCTGAGCGAGGGTGGCTTGGCCGTGGCGCTGGCCGAGTCGGCGTTCAAGGGCGGGCACGGCTTCGCGGTGACGCTGCCGGAGGGGTGCCCCACCGTCGAACTGTTCGCGGAGTCCGCGGCGCGCGCCATCGTGTCGCTGCCGGGCAGCTCCGCGGAGGAGTTCAGGGCGCTCTGCGAGGAGTGCGGCGTGCCCGGCATCCGGTTGGGCGAGGTGACGGATGCGGGCGAGCTGGAGTTCGTCGGCCTGTTCGCAGTGCCGGTCGACGAGGCGAAGGCCGCGTGGTCGTCGCCGATCCCGGCCGCGATGAGCTAGTCGCCTGCTGCCCCGAGTTCGTCGGGCCAACACGGTCGGGTCCCGAGTGCCTCGGGGCAGCACGGTCGGGTCCCGAGTGCCTCGCGGGTGACTGCCGTCAGCACGGACCAGTTGATCCGCGAGGTGTATCGAGGGACGATCAGCCCTCCATCAGGCCCTGGAGGTCGCGGGCGAACTCCCAGGCGTCCTCGAGGTCCTGCATGGTGGCGCCGGGGCGCTTGTCGGAGCCGTACTCCGTCGCATTGCGCACGAGGCGCAGCCATTCGAAGCCGTTGGTGTCGAACCCCTTGACGAGCTTGGCCGCCGCCTGCCCCGTCGCGGCATGCGAGCCGGCCGACTTCGCCCGGAAGCCGTGGTCGAGCAGCAGCGCCGTGAGCTCCTTGCGGATGGAGTCATAGGCCAGCGAGAACGCGCCCGCCACGTCGGTGTGGCCGATCATCCGTGAGCTGGCCAGGTGGGCCTTGGCCTGCTCCCGCAGCACCGCGACCTGCCGCGGATCCTTCTCCACGGTCTCGATGCGGCGCTCCTTGATCAGGTCTGCCAACTCCTTGCGCACCATGGCTTCACCATACGTGGCTCGGGCCGGGCAGGTGGCCGCCGTCGAAACGCTAAGCCTCCACGGCAAGCCTCACCAGCGGAGCGTCGCGCACCGTCTTGGCGAAGCCGGTGCTGGGGTCGTCCCACTCGTCGCGGGGGAGGACGGTGAGGTTGACGTCGCGGTGGAGCGCCGCCGTCGCCTCCGCTTGGACGCGGGCCGCGGCGCGGCTGGAGACGGCACCGACCACCAGCACGTCGACGTCCTCGGGGAAGGGCCCGGGTTCGCCGAGTCGCCTGGCCGCCCATGAGCCGTAGAGGTAGGCCTC
This sequence comes from Propionibacterium sp., assembly GCA_012837465.1. Classification (GTDB taxonomy): domain Bacteria; phylum Actinomycetota; class Actinomycetes; order Propionibacteriales; family Propionibacteriaceae; genus Arachnia. The sequence continues at coordinate 1,748 of DURG01000303.1, forward strand.
CTCGAGGCCGCGGAGTTGGCTGAGCAGCGGCGGCAGGACGGCGGGCGGGCCGTAGGTGAGCGTGAGCAGCTCGGTGAGCGACGGTGTGAGCGGATGGTCGCCGTTCGAACGCACGAGGCGGGCGCGGCCGATGCGCCGCTCGTCGATCACCCCAGCCTCGGCCAGCCGCTCGACCTCGGTGTGCACCGTGCTGAGCCCGGCGTCGAGGTGGTCGGCGAGCTCGGTGAGCGTGTACTCCCTGCTCGGGTGGAGGAAGAGGGCGGCGAGGAGGTCGCCCTGCAGGTCCGTGCGGAGCAGGGGCGCGAGCGTCGGCGGCCGTTGTTTCATGAAAACAGAATACATCTCCGGTTACTGTGAAGCATGCCAAATCTAGATTTGCGCTCCGGGACGCTCGCAAATCTAGATCTGGGGGCGATCCCCGCACCGAGGTGGACCGCGCGAATCTAGATTTGGGCTGCCTGACGATCGCAAATCTAGATTTGGGCGCGGTGGCCGGATGGGGCCACGGGGGAGGGCTGAGTAGGCTGGTCGCATGAGCCTGAATGACCGCGTCAACGAAGTCCTGCCGTCCGTCCTGAGCGACCTGAAGCGACTCATCGCCATCCCGTCCATCTCCTCGCTGCCGGAGCACGACGACGACGTGCTGACCGCCGCGGAGACCGTGGCCGAGTTGCTGCGCGAGGTCGGCTGCCCCGACGTGCAGTTCCTCGAGGCCGGCGGCAAGCCCGCCGTCTACGGCCACTTCCCGGCGCCCGAGGGCCAGCCCACCGTGCTGCTGTACGCGCACTACGACGTGCAGCCCATCGGCGACGCGGATGCCTGGACCACCCCCGCCTTCTCCGCCACCGAGCGCGACGGCCGCCTCTACGCCCGCGGCTCGGCCGACGACAAGGCCGGCGTCGCCCTCCACCTCACCGCACTCCGGGCCTTCGAGGGCAAGCCGCCGGTCGGCGTGAAGGTGTTCATCGAGGGCGAGGAAGAGATCGGCTCCCCGTCGATGAAGGACCTCCTCGACAAGTTCCCCAACGAACTCGCCGCCGACATCTTCGTCATCGCGGACTCCATGAACTGGACAGTCGGCCAGCCCGCGCTCACCACCACGCTGCGCGGCCTCATCGACGCCGTGGTCACCGTCTCCACGCTCGAATCGGGCGTGCACTCCGGCCAGTGGGGCGGCCTCGCGCCCGATGCGCTCACCACGCTGTGCAAGGTGCTCGCCACGCTGCACGACGACAAGGGCAACGTCGCCATCGAGGGCCTGAAGGCGGATCCCGAGCCGGAGATCGACTACGAGGACGACGCCCAGCTCCGCTCGGAGGCCGGCATCCTCGACGGCGTCCAGTGGATCGGCGAGGGCAAGGCCTCGGCCCGCATGTGGACCAAGCCCGCGTGCTCGGTGCTCGCCATCGACGCGACCCCGGTCAAGGACGCCTCCAACACCCTCATCCCGTCAGCCCGCGCCAAGGTCAGCGTGCGGCTCGCCCCGGGCGACGACCCGGTCACCGCCGAGCAGGCCCTGCGCGCACACCTGGAGAAGCACACGCCCTGGGGCGCGAGGATCGACATCAAGTCGGAGCGCGGGGGAGCGGGCAGCCGCACCAGCCTCGAGGACGAGCGCGCCCAGGCCGGCGTCGCCGCCATCACCGAGGCCTTCGGCGTCGCGCCGGTGGAGATGGGCATCGGCGGCTCCATCCCGATCGTGGGCGAGTTCGCCAAGCGCAATGACGGTGCCTTGGTGCTGGTCACCGCCGTCGTCGACCCGACGTCGAGGATGCACGGCATCGACGAGTCGCTCGACCTGGGCGACTTCGCCAAGGCCGCGCTCGCCGAGACCCTGCTGCTCCAGAACCTCAGCGTCGCTCCCTGAGCGTGCCCCGCGAGCCTGCGAGCCGGACACGACGAAGGGCCCCCGCAGCATGTCCTGCTTCGCAACCACGGCTTTGTGCCTGCGGAGCTGGTCAAGCTACGGGGGCCCTTCGTCGTCGCTGGCTCGTTCCTCGCCGGCGACGCTCAGGGACCAGCGCTCGCTGGCTCGTTCCTCGCCGGCGACGCTCAGGGACCAGCGCTCAACCGGCGACGCTCCGGGACCAGCGCTCGCTGGCGACGCTCAGGGAGCAGCGTTCAACCGGCGTTCGAGATCCGGTCGAGCTGCTCGTCCATCTGGGCGCGGTTCATGATGCCCGCGTGCACCGACTGCACCTGGCCGTCGGCGTCGATGAAGAAGTGCATCGGTACGCCGCGCACCTGGTACTGCGACGACAGTTGCGTCGTCGGGTCCACGATGTGGGTGTAGGTCAGGCCCAACTTCTCGACGTACGGCGCGACCTCGCTGACTGTCTCACCCAAGTACACGGCGAGCACCTCGACGTCGTCGCGGGCCTCGTAGGCAGCCTGGATGTCGGGGTTCTCCGCGCGGCACGACGAGCACCACGTGGCGTTGAACATCAGCCACACCGGCTTGCCCGCGTACTCGGACAGCGAGACGGTGGACTCGTCGATGGTCAGCCCGGTGAAGTCCGTGGCCGCGTCCCCCACCTTGGGCGCGGGGGCCGACTGCTCCGCAGAGAGCGTGACCTCGCTCATGGCGCCCGCCGCCGTGCCCTGCTGGCCGCGCACGAACCAGATGCCCGCCAGGATCAGCGCAGTGGTGACCACGAGCACCGCGACGGAGACCAGGCGGCTGTCCGCCAGCGACGTCGGCCTAGCCATAGGAGTGCAGGCCGCCGAAGAAGTGGTTGCCGAAGTACGCGAACAGCACCGTCGCGAAGCCGATGATCAGCAGCCAGGCGGCCTTCTTGCCGCGCCAGTTGCGCACCACGCGGGCGTGGAGGTAGCCGCCATAGGTCAGCCACGTGACGAATGCGGCCGTCTCCTTCGGGTCCCAGCCCCAGTACCGGCCCCACGCGGTGTCGGCCCAGATGGCGCCGAGCACGATCATGATGGTCAGCAACGGGAACGTGAGGGCGGCGGCGCGGTAGCCGATGTCGTCGAACGTGTCCTGGCTCGGGAACCGCTTCGCCTTGATCTTCGGGCGGATCAGCCACAGCGCAGCGGCCGCGAACGACACGCACGCCGTGCCGTAGGCCAGCACCGCGAACCCGACGTGCAGCGTCAGCATCACCGAGTTCTGCAGCGCGGGCACCAACGGATTGACCGTGGCGTCGAGGTTCATCGCGTAGACCATCATCGCGATGGTCACGGGCAGCACGGCCAGCGACAGTGTGCGCAGCTTGTACAGCCACTCGAAGATGACGTAGGCCAGCAGGATGCCCCACGCGAATGCGACGGCGAACTCGTGCTGGTTGGAGAACGGGCCGTGGCCGGTCACCGACATGCGGATGCCGATGTAGGCCGTGACGAGCAGCAGCGACATGATCGTGAAGGCCGTGCCGTACCAGGCCAGGCCGTGGCCGGCCTTCGTGGTGACCTCGGTGGGCGCGTCCATGCCGTAGGTGGAGTAGTCATCGGCGGGCAGTTCCTGGACGGGTCGGCCGTCGGGGCCCACCAGCTCGCGGGCCTCCGCCCGGGAGAGCGCCTTGTTCTTCGAGGTGACCGCGCCGATGTTGAGCAACAGCGCGATGCCGGCGACTATGAGTGCCCCGATGAGGCAGTATTCAGCGATTTCCATCATGGCCGTGGTGCCTTTCCAGTGGTGATCTCAGCTGCCAAGCGGTTGAACTCCCGTTCAAAGAGCGTGTCGACCTTCTCCGAGGAGCCGAGGCGTACGCGGCTGCCGGCGCCGTCGGGCGTGATGCGCACCCACACGCGGCGGTGGCGCAGTACGAAGGTCAGGAACATGCCGAAGACCATCAGCGCGGAGCCGACCCACACCCAGTTGGTGCCCGGGTCGGAACGCACGGTGATGCCGGTGTACTGCTGCTCGCGCTCAAACGCGAACGAGAAGCCGCCGGCCTCGGCGGGGGCGGCGCCCTGTGCGGCCGGGAGCACGGCGAGGGGCTGGTTGGAGCCGGTGGGATAGACCTCGAAGACGGCCTCGCCGGCGGGGATCTGGGAGCCCATGCGGCCGGAGGCGGGGGTGACGACGATGACCTCGAGGTCGCGCTCGGGGATCTCGAAGCGGCCGAGCGCGTTGGTGCCGTCGCGGCTGGTCCACTGCAGTGGGACGCCGCCCGAGTACAGCTCCGTGGCGCCCTCGGTGACGCGCACGATCGCGGCGATGCCGTAGCTGGCCTGGTGGTACTTGACGCCCTCGTGGCGCAGCGGCTCGTTGACGCGCACCTCGTCCTGCTCGGCAACGGGCTGGCCGCCCTCGTGGATGACGAGGTGGGAGACGTAGTCGATGGGGCGGCCGTCCTCGTTGTACTCGTCCTGGAAGGAGACGGCCTCGACCTCGTAGGGGGTGCCGTTGCCGACGGCGGCGGTGGTGCCGACGGGGATGTTCAGGTGGGTGTCGAGCCCCCAGAAGGCGCTCACGACGAAGCCCATCAGGATGATCACGAAGCTGGCGTGTGCGATGGCGGTGCCGAAGGGGCCCCAGCGGTAGCGGTCTGCGTAGAGGTTGATGCCGGGGCCGCGCTCGTCGTCGAGCACCCGGAACCGCCGGCCCTTCAGCGCGCGGCGCGCGACTGCCTCGACGCGTTCGGGGGCGACGGGCAGCGTGCGGTCCGCTCGGTAGCGGGCGTGCACGAAGAAGCCGTCGGTCACGTGGAGCTGCGGC
>DURG01000024.1 GCA_012837465.1 Propionibacterium sp.
CCCGCCGTTCGCTCGGCGAGATCCGCGAGGTCCTCCACGCCGCCCGCGGCGAGCGACCCCCCGTCGCCGCTCCCGTGGGCGGGCTGGGTGCCCTGCTGGACAGTGTGCTGGCCTCCGGGGTGGAGTTGGAGGTCACCCAACTCGGCCAGTCCCGCGCGCTGCCGCCGGACGCGGAGACCATCGCCTACCGCGTCCTGCAGGAGATGCTCACCAACGCGATCAAGCACGGCGAGCACGGCCGACCCATCGCAGTCGCCCTCACCTGGGCGGACCGGCTCACCATGGAGGTACGCAACCTCGACGGCGGCCACACCATCTCCCGCGCGCTCCACGGCGCCGGAATCTCCGGCATGACCAGCAGGCTGCAGGCCGTGGGCGGTAGTTTCGAGCTCAGCAGGCATCCCAGCGACGACGGTGAAGTGGTCACCGCCACCGCCTGGCTGCCGCTGCGAGCCAACTAGGAGACCCCGTGCCCATCCGCGTGATGCTGGTCGATGACCAGGAACTGTTCCGCTCCGCCATCCGCGTCATCGTCAATGCGCAGGACGACCTCGAGGTGGTGGGAGAGGCCACCGACGGCGAGGAGGCCGTGGCGCTGGCCGCCCAGCTCGACCCCGACGTCATCCTGATGGACATCCGGATGCCCGGGGTCGACGGCGTGGAGGCCACCCGCCGCATCCTCGAGGCCGCGGTCGAGACGGGCCGGGGCGCCAAGGTGCTCGTGCTGACCACCTTCAACCTTGACGACCGCGCGGCCACCGCCATCCGGCACGGCGCCAGTGGCTTCCTGCTCAAGGACATCACCCCGCAGATGCTCACCGATTCCATCCGCACCGTGCACAACGGCAACGGGGTCATCGCGCCCGATGACCTGGCCGCGCTGCTGGACGCCTCCTTCCAGGAGAAGCCGGCCCCGCCGCCCGGTTTCGCGGAGCTCTCGGAGAAGGAACGCGAGGTCTTCGGCCTCGTCTCGCAGGGCCTCAGCAACGTCGAGATCGGCAAGACCATCTACGCCTCGGAATCGACGGTGAAGTCCCACGTCGGTGCCATCTTGCGCAAGATGGGGTTGCGGGACCGCGTGCAGGTGGTCGTGGCCGCTTACCAGCACGGCCTCGTCGGCTGAGGGGCTGGTCAACTCGCCGGGTTTCGACGCGACCCCACTCCTCGATCCTCGGAGGGGATCAGCTCAACCAGTGGCAGCGCCGGTTCGACTCAGGGGGCGAAACCCCCTATAGTGGATGAGCACCGGTCAAGGATCCGCGGATGGGTTGTGCGCGAAAGTACACTGCTCAATGTGGTCCAACCACCGCCCAAGGGTAATAGCTCAACTGGCAGAGCAGCGGTCTCCAAAACCGCAGGTTGGGGGTTCGAGTCCCTCTTACCCTGCTGGATAGCCCGGACACGGTTATCTCGCCCCGCCATCGGCCACGGCCGGGGGCATTTTGTTTGTGAAGCGAAGGGATATCAGCGTGAGCGACAAGTCGCAGGACGCGGAGCCGGAGTACGAGGAGACCCTCCCCGGCGAGCCCGACGCGCCTGAGGACGACGCCGTCGAGGTTGAAGACCCCGAAGTACTGGCTGACGCCGAGGAGGAAGTCGCTCAGGCCGATGAGGACATCACCATCGGCGAGATGGAGAAGGGCTTCACCCCGGAGGAGCAGGAAGCTGCCGCCGCGTTGGCCCCGGTCCGTCGCCGGACCGCCAAGGCCCCCGTCCGCAAGAAGGACACCGCAACCCGCAAGCGCTCCGAAGCGCTCGCGGAGCACGAGGATCCCTACAAGGCATCCAACCCAGTCGAGTTCGCCCAGCAATCGGCGTCCGAACTGAAGAAGGTCGTGTGGCCGACGTGGCCGCAGACGCTGACGATGTTCAGCGCCGTGCTGGTCTTCGTGCTGATCATGATCACTTATGTCGGCTTTCTGGACTTCGGGTTCGGTTGGCTGATGCTGCAGCTGTTTGGGAGCTGATCCATGACTGACAACTCTGATTTCGAGCTGGACCTCGGCCCGATCGAGGAGACCCCCACCGATGAGGTGGAGATCGACCTCGGCGCCCTCGGCGTCACCCCGGAGGAGGATGACGACGACAACACCGACGTCGACCTCGGCCAGGACGACGACGAGGACGAGGCCGTCGACGAGGCCACGCAGGACCGTGACGACGCCCTCGAGGCGGCCCTCAACGAACTGCGCGAGGAACTCGAGGCCAAGTACGGTGACTGGTACGTCATCCACACGTACTCCGGCATGGAGAACCGCGTCAAGCAGAACGTGGACGCCCGTGTGCAGACGCTGAACATGGAAGACTACATCTTCGAGACGGTTGTCCCGACCGAGGATGTGGTCGAGGTGCGCAACAACGGCCGCAAGACCGTCACCCGCTGCGTGCTTCCCGGCTACGTCCTCGTCCGCATGGAGCTCACGGATGACTCCTGGAGCGCCGTGCGCCAGACCCCCTCGGTGACCGGCTTCGTCGGCCAGGGCCAGCAGCCCGTGCCGCTGTCGCTCGACGAGGTCCTCCACATGCTTACTCCTTCCGTCGTCGCCAAGGTCAACGCCGCCCACGCGGGTGCCGAGGCCGCGCGGAAGAAGAAGGTCGAAGTCGTCGACTTGGCAGTCGGCGATTCCGTCATGGTGACCGACGGCCCCTTCACAGGGGTGCACGCCACGATCACCGAACTCAACGCGAACAATCAGCGGCTCATCGCACTGGTCGAGATCCTCGGCCGCGAGACCCCCGTCGACCTCGATTTCAAGCAGGTCGAGAAGGTCGTCTAAGATTGTCCGTCGCGCCATTTCGGCGCACTGCTCATCCATTTAGGTAAAGGACCCACCCATGCCTCCCAAGAAGAAGGTTGCGGCCCTCGTCAAGGTCGCCCTGCAGGCCGGCGCTGCCACGCCTGCCCCGCCGGTCGGTACCGCCCTCGGTCCCCACGGCGTCAACATCATGGAATTCGTGAAGGCGTACAACGCCCAGACCGAATCCCAGCGCGGCAACGTCATCCCCGTCGAGATCACCATCTACGAGGACCGCACGTTCAGCTTCATCACGAAGACGCCCCCGGCGGCCGAGCTGATCAAGAAGGCGGCGGGCATCAAGTCCGGTGCCGGCAACCCGCTCACCGACAAGGTCGGCAAGATCACGAAGGACCAGGTCCGCGAGATCGCCACCACCAAGATGCCGGACCTCAACGCGAACGACGTTGAAGCCGCCATGAAGATCGTCGAAGGCATCGCCCGCTCCATGGGCGTCACCGTCGTCTGATCCCCTACTGACAAACCCTGGCAGGGGAGTGCTCCCCACACCAGAACTGGTGGACCGGGCCAAGAGCCCGGCACGAAAGGAACCAGCATGAAGCACAGCAAGGCATACAAGGAGGCCGCTGAGAAGCGCGCCGAGGGCCAGTCGTACAGCCCTGAGGAGGCCATCCGCCTCGTCAAGGAGATGGCGTCGGCCAAGTTCGACGAGTCGATCGACGTGGCCATGCGCCTCGGCGTCGACCCCCGCAAGGCGGACCAGCTGGTCCGCGGCACCATCAACCTTCCGCACGGCACTGGCAAGACGGCACGGGTCCTCGTCTTCGCCGCCGGCGACAAGGCTGACGCCGCTCGCGAGGCGGGCGCCGACGAGGTCGGCACCGACGAACTGATCGAGAAGGTGGCCGGCGGCTACCTCGACTTCGACGCCGTCGTCGCCACCCCGGATCTCATGGGCAAGGTCGGCCGCCTCGGCCGCGTGCTCGGCCCCCGTGGCCTCATGCCGAACCCCAAGACCGGCACCGTCACGATGGACACCGGCAAGGCCGTCTCCGACATCAAGGGCGGCAAGATCGAGTTCCGCGTGGACCGCCACGCGAACCTGCAGTTCATCATCGGCAAGGCCTCCTTCACCGAGCAGCAGCTGGCGGACAACTACTTCGCCGTCCTCGACGAGGTCCTGCGCCTGAAGCCGGCCGCAGCCAAGGGCCGCTACCTCCGCAAGATCGCCGTCTCCTCGACGATGAGCCCCTCGGTCCACATCGACGGCTCGGCCCACAAGCCGGCCGACGAGCAGCACTGACCGGCGCAGGAAGCAACGCGACGCGCATGCGTGCCACACTGGCACGCATGCGCGTTCTGGTTTCCGGGTTCGAACCCTTCGGTGGTGACGTGGCCAACGCCAGCGCCGATGCGGTCCGGGCCCTGGCCGACGGGTGGGCACACCCCACCGTCGAGCTTCGCACCGTGATCCTGCCCGTCACCTTCGACGGCGCCCCCGCCGCACTCGCCGACGCCATCGCCC
>DURG01000304.1 GCA_012837465.1 Propionibacterium sp.
CGTGCTGATGGGCTCGGACTCGCGGGGCTCGGACCGCGGCCGCTCCGATTCGCTCATGGTGGCCCACGTCACCGGTGACCGGCAGCACGTCTACCTCATCTCCTTCCCGCGCGACATGTGGGTGGAGATCCCCGGCCGCGGCAACGCCAAGATCAACGCCGCCTACTCGTGGGGCGGCCCGGCGCTGACCGTGCGCACGCTCGAGAACATGCTCGGGGTGCGCATGGACCACACCGTCGCCATCGACTTCGAGGGCTTCATCAACCTCACCGAGGCCGTCGGCGGCGTGACGGTCCACAACCCGTGGCAGTCCCGCTTCGACGAAGGCGAACTCCACCTGCAGGGCGAGGAGGCGCTGACCTACGTGCGCGAGCGCTACAACCTCCCCAACGGCGACCTCGACCGCGCCTACCGCCAGCGCACCGTCGCCAAGGCGATCATCGGCAAGCTCGCCACGCCGGAGACGATCACCAACCCGGCGCGCTTCAGCGACGTCGTGGGTCAGGTGGCGGACACGCTCACCGTCGATGACCAGATGACCAACTCCTACGTGACGCAGCTCGGCACGTCGATGCGGATCTTCGGGGCCGACGGCGTGCGCATGATGCAGGCCCCCATCAGCGGCTTCGCCACCATCCAGGGGCAGTCGGTCGACGTGGTCGACCAGGGCCGGCTGGACATGCTGGCCACGTCGCTGCAGACCGACGACATGGACTTCTACTTCCGCAGCTACGGGCAGGACAACTACGCCCAACTGCCGCAGGTGGACCCGCCGGAGTGATCCGCTGAGGCCTACTCCTCCTCGAGTGCCTTGTCGGTGTACTCGGGCAGGAACCACGCCGCCACCATGGCCATCGCGAACATCAGGCCCAGCGCCACGAACAGCGTGGGTCGGCCTGCCGCCGCGACGATGACGGGCACCAGCAGCGGCGCCGCCATGGCCGCGACCCGGCCGAACGCCGTGGCCGCGCCTGCACCCGACGCGCGCATCGCCGTCGGGTACACCTCGGGCGTGATGGCGTACAGCGCACCCCAGGCACCCAGGTTGAAGAAGCTCAGCGTGCAACCGGCGGCGAGCGTGATCCCGTAGAGGGCGGATTCGTTGCCGGGGGCGACTGCCCCCGAGATGGCCGGGGCCATGCCGAACGCGAGGGCGCCGACGACGGAGCCGGCCAGGAACGCGACCAGCGTCGGGCGCCGTCCCCACACCTCGATCAGGATGGCCGCCAACAGGTAGCCGGGCAGCTGGGCGAGCGTCATGAAGAGCGTGAACTGGAACGACTTCACCAGCGTCATGCCGCCGTCGTAGAGGAGCGTGGGCAGCCAGATGAACGCGCCGTAGTAGGAGAAGTTGATGCCGAACCACACCAGCCACAGCGCGATGCTGCGCGTGCGGAACCGGTCGCCGAACAACTCCTTCTTGGTGACCTTGGTGGCGGTGGCGAGCTCGCCGTCGGGGGCCTTGTCCTTCTCGTCGACGGTGACCCCCGCCGCCTCCTCGAACTCCCGGACGGCTGCCTCTGCCTCCGCGTGGCGGTCCTTCGACTCGAGGAAGCGCACGGATTCCGGCAGGCCGAAGCGCACGACGAGCGCCCAGACGGCCGGGATCGCGCCGAGCGCCAGCGCCCAGCGCCAGCCGTTCTCCGTGGGCACGACGAAGTAGCCGATGGTGGCGGCGGCCAGCCAGCCGACCGCCCAGAAGGATTCGAGCGCCACGACCACGCGGCCGCGGATCCTGCGCGGCGCGTACTCGCTGACCAGCGTCGACGCGACGGGCAGTTCGGCGCCCAGGCCCATGCCGACGATGAAACGCAGGACGATCAGCATCACCAAGCCGGTGGAGAGGGCGGAGATGCCGGTCGCGATGCCGTAGATGAGCAGGGTGAGCGCAAAGACCTGGCGACGGCCGATGCGGTCGGCCAGCAGGCCGCCGAGGGAGGCGCCGATGGCCATGCCCACGAAGCCGATGGAGCCGAGCATCGACAACTCCCCGGAGCCGAGCCCCCACTCCGCGGCGAGCGCGGCCATGATGAAGGAGATGAGCCCGATGTCCATGGCGTCGAGGGCCCAGCCGATGCCGCTGCCGAACAGGAGCTTGTTGTGCTTCCTGGTGTAGGGCAGCTCGTCGAGGCGCTGGGCGCGGGTGAGATTCAGACTCATGGGCGGAATCCTATGCCCAAGTCGGGGCCGGAGGATAGGCCCGCCGGCGCGGTGCGGCAAGATGGGGGGCATGACTCTCCGAGGAATTGTGGTGTGCCTGCCCGAGGCGTCGATCGACGACTACATCGGCGTGGTGGAGGTGCTCATCCAGGAGGGCTTCACCCGCTTCGCGATGCCAGCCTCCGCCGAGGCGTTCCGCGACGTCGCCGGCATCTTCGGCAGCCGCGCCCAGTTCGGCGCCCTGCGCGTCACCTCCAGCGCGGACGTGCACCGCGCCGCTGACGCGGGCGCCTCGTTCGCGTTCTCGGATGTCGCCGACAGCGACGTCGCCGACGCGGCCGACGAACGCCAACTGGACTGCTGGCTCTCCGCCATGACCCCACGGGAGGTCCGCTCCGCGCTGCAGTTGTCCGGCCGCGCCCTCCTCTACCCCGCCGACGTGCTGGGCCACGCGATGGCGCACCGACTCGACGAGCTGGGCCTGATCGACGAGGTGGTGCCACTGGGCGGCATCGGCGCCTACGCCGCGGGCGAGTGGCTGAAGGCCGGGGCCAAGGCCGTCGGCGTCGATGCGACCCTGCTCGGGGACGCCTTCGACGGAGGCTCCCTCTCGATGCTGCGTGACCGCTGCAACTCGTTCATCTCGCTGGAGCGGCGCTACGTCCACGACGCCACGGATTGAATGAGTTTTCCACGACACGCCCAACGTCTTGGTTTGGCCAGTCCGATCACCTATCCTGAGAAAACCTTAAAGTTCTCAGGAAAGGCTCCATGATGGTCGCACCCCGCC
>DURG01000305.1 GCA_012837465.1 Propionibacterium sp.
AGAGCGGATGACGGGAATCGAACCCGCGTAGCTAGTTTGGAAGACTAGGGCTCTACCATTGAGCTACATCCGCAGAACCGTCGTCGAGTGTAGCAGCGAACCGCGGAACCCAACGATCCAGCCGGGCTCAGGCCTGGGCATCGCGCCGACGGCGGGCCAGTTGCCGGCGCAGGTCGCGCAGCATGTTCTCGTCGAAGGGCAACGCGTCGAGGCTGGCGTCGACGCCCTCGGTGGCGGCCAACGCAAGGTCGAGCGCCCTCGTCGCAGCCGCTTCCGGCAGGCCGATGGCGAGGCCGAAGTCGAGGAGGTGTTTCCTCGTGAAGCCAGCGGTGCGGCCACCCATGGACAGGGCCATCGTGTGGTCGCCGTAGGGGAGGGTGCTCAGGACGTCGTAGATGGGTGCGACCTGCCATTCGCCACCGGCGGACTGCAGGACGGAGAGGTTCTTGGCGTGGAGGTCACCGTTGCCGATCAGCCAGGCGTACATGAACTGCAGGAACACGTTGCGCAGCGCGACCGGACGGGCGGCGCACACCCCCGCCACCGCGTCGGCGACCTCCTCGCCGCTCAGCAGGTACTTGTCGCTGGGGTACCTTCCCAGCAACTGGCAGCCGTCCTCAACGGCCTTGGGGCCGTCGTCGCGATCGAAGCGGGACACGACGAGCCCCCGCGCCCCTCGCACATCCGTCACCACTGAGGCAGCCGCGACCGGGAGGCGCAACCCCCGCGCCGTGCGCAGGAAGTGCGCCTCGTTCTCCACCGCGAACGGATAGTCGGGCGGAGTGAGCTTGACGATCGCCGGCCCTCCTCCCCGAGCCCGGCCGGGGAGGGTGATCATGCCGGCGGAGAGCTTGTCCTGGGCCCCGGGGATGGCGACCGGGTCGATGCCGTGCTCGGCCAGCAACGTCTGGAAATCCAGTTCCCCGTCCCCGTCGACGACGGGCTCCGGCCGCGACGGGGCCTCGCCGGCTGGGAGCACCTGGACGTCGCCGATCGGGTCGGAGCCGACGGCGAGGAGGAGCGAGAGTTCGTCGTCCCCGGACGTCTTGACCTCGCGCTGGAGCGCGGACAGGCGCCGACCTTCGGGGAGGAGGTTGGTGAAGAAGGGCGGCAGGCTACGGCCGGGGCGGGTCACCGTCGTCCCCAGGGGGAGGGTGGTGGCCACGGCGGGGCCGTCGTAGCCGGGCAGGTAGCTGAAGACCGTGTCGGGGCCGACCGTGCTCAGCGTCGCCGCCAGCCGGCCAGCCTTGTGGACATCGGCGGAGGTCATCGGCGGACCTCGGCGGTCAACTCAAGGCCAAGCGTGGTCAGGATCGCCTCGACCTTGTCGAACTGGGCGGTCCGCTTGCCTGCCTCCACCTGGCGGACGAGTCGCTCGGAGACGCCCGCGAGGTCCGCGAGGTCGCGCTGGGTCAGGCCCACGTGACGACGACGTTGGGTGACGGTCTTTGCCAGGTCCATGCTGCTCCACAGGTACGTTCGTGCCGATGTGCCCCATTCTGCGCCTTGTGAGCGACAGATGCAAGCAAAATAGGCAAGATCGTGCCGAATCCGTCACCAAAGAGAGGGCGGGACGCCTGTCTGGAGATCAACCGGTATGAAGGTGCCGCTACAGGCCGAGGAACTCGCGCAAGGCATCGAGCTCCGATTCGGCCTTCGCGCGGCCGGACTGGAACACGGACCGCAGCACCGGCACCCGCCGCTCCGAGTTCTTGATGGGCATCGCGTCCGGGAAGATCAGGAACGCCCTGCCCTCGCGTTCGAGGTCGAACAATTCATCGAGGGTGCGGTTGTAGTTGGCCGGGCGCTCGAGCACGCCGTGCGCGATGGCCGGGTAGCGGCGAAACAGCCTGCGGTACCCCGAGGGGAACCGCGCCGGGGGCTTCCGGTAGCCGCGGGTGCGCGTCATCACGACCACGAACTTCTCGTAGCCGTCGGCCTTCGCTGCGTCGACGGCGAACCCGCCGGTGGGGCCGAGCGCGCCGTCGCAGTAGACCTCGCCGTCGACTGTGGTCAACGGCATGAACAGCGGCATCGTCGACGACGCGCGCACGCGCTTCATCAGGTCCGGGAGGCGGTTGATGTCGTCGCGGCCCCAGTAGACCATCTCGCCGTCTTCGCAGCGCATGGCGCCGATCGCGATCTGGGCCGGGTTCGAGGTGAAGGTCTCCCAGGGGTAGGGGAGGGCCTGGTGGGGAAGCGAGGTGCGTTCGTAGATCCACTCGGCGTTGAACACGCCCTTGCCCTGCAGCCACGTGCGCCAGTTGCCGAACTCGGGCTCGGCGGCGAAGTCGACGAAGGACCGCTCCGCCCGGGCGCCGTCGCGGGCCAGATAGTTGGCCAGGCAGCTCGAGCCGGCCGAGATGCCGCCCACCCAGTCGCAGTGGATGCCGGCCTCGAGGAGCACCTGCAACACGCCCGATGAGAAGGAGGCCCGCATGCCGCCCCCCTCGAAGATGAGGGCGGTGTCCGTCACGTTGCTCGTCAGCTCGCTCACGGTGTCGATCCTATCCGCCCGGGGTTTCGACGTGCGATGGCTCCTTCGCAGCAGAGCGCGGTCAACCAGCGGGATGTTGGTGCCATGGTCATCGACCGATAGACTGGCGCGCGATTCACATCAGAAACCTCAGGAGTCCACTCGTGCCCAGCACCGTTGAGAAGCTGAACCCGACCCGGGTCAAGCTCACCGTCGAGATCCCGTTCGCCGATCTCCAGCCCTACCTCGACAAGGCCTACAAGGAGATCGCAGACCAGGTGAGCATCCCTGGCTTCCGCAAGGGCAAGGTCCCCGCGACAGTCATCGACCAGCGCTTCGGCCGTGGCGTCGTGCTCCAGGAGGCCATCAA
>DURG01000306.1 GCA_012837465.1 Propionibacterium sp.
ACCGGCTCACCAAAAATACGGCCATCCGCGGGGCGCTGCTGCTGCCGTGGCTGATCTCCAACGTCATCGCCGCCATGCTGTGGTTCTGGCTGCTGGACTACCAGATCGGCCTTGTCAACATGTTCCTCGACTGGATCGGCATGGGGAAGATCGCCTTCTTCGGCGATGAGGCCTGGGCTATCCCCACCATCGCGTTCATCAATGTGTGGCGCCACATGGGTTACACCGCGCTGCTCGTGTTCGCGGGCCTCCAAACCATCCCGGGATACGTCTACGAGGCCGCTTCGATCGATGGCAGTAGCGAGTGGAGCTCCTTCTGGCGCATCACGATGCCGCTGCTGCGGCCAGTGCTGGCAATGGTCTTGGTGATCTCGCTGACCGGCTCGTTCCAGGTGTTCGACACCGTCGCAGTCACCACGGGTGGCGGTCCCGTCAACGCCACGCGCGTGATCCAGTACTACATCTGGGAGAAGGGCTTTGCGCAAGGCGAGTTCGGCTACGCCAGCGCCCTCGCCCTCGTCCTGTTCCTCATTCTCGCCACGGTTGCGTTCTTCCAGCTACGGCTGATGCGTGCCGACGAGTCGGATCTCGCCTGAGAGGGGCCCACCATGACCACCATCACCTCCACACCCGAGATCATCGAAGCCACCGAGCCGGCGCGCCGTCGTCGCAAGAAGTCCTCGCCCGGCCGCATCCTGGCCTGGGCCGTCATGATCGGCTTCCTGGCGCTGAGCATCTTCCCCTTCCTGTGGATGCTCCGCACCGCGCTCTCCACGACCCGCATGCTGCCCACGGACCCCGGCTCGCTGCTGCCCGTCGAGTTCACCACCGGTGCCTTCAAGCGCGTGTTGGGCCTCTCGACTGCGGCCGAATCCGTCGCCGAGGGCGGCGCCGGCGCATCGGTGAACTTCTGGCTGTTCCTCCGAAACTCCGCCATCTATTCCACCATCGTGACCGCCGGCCAGGTGTTCTTCAGCGCGATGGCCGCCTACGCGTTCGCCCGGCTGCGCTGGAAGGGACGAGAGATCGTCTTCGGTGTGTTCCTCACCGCGCTCATGGTCCCGCCGATCTTCACGGCGCTGCCCAACTTCATCACGATCAAGAACTTGGGCCTGCTCAACACGTTTGCAGGTCTGGCCGCCCCCACGTTCTTCATGACGCCCTTCGCAGTGTTCTTCCTGCGGCAGTTCTTCTTGGGCATCAACCGTGAGATCGAGGAAGCGGCCATGATCGACGGCGCGGGCCACGCCAGGCGCTTCTTCGGGATCATCCTCCCGATGAGTTCAGCCCCGGTCACCACGCTCTCCATCCTCACCTTCATCACAGCGTGGAACGACTACTTCTGGCCGCTACTCGTCGGCGGCACGGAGGACAGCCGCGTCCTCACGGTCGCGCTCGGCGTCTTCCGGTCGCAGACCCCACAAGGCAGCCCTGACTGGGCCGGCCTCATGGCGGCAACCCTCATCGCGGCGCTGCCCGTCCTCATCCTCTTCTTCGCCTTCAGCAAGAAGATCATCAACTCCATCGGCTACTCCGGCGTCAAGTGACACCCATCATGAAAGGCACATGCACCATGAAGACCCCCCGTTTCCTCAAGACCTTGGCAGCAGCCGCGGTCATCATCCCCTTGGCCGCGTGTGGCGGCGGTGGGGGCACCGACGCTGGCGGTGGAGGTGGGGACGCCTCCGGCACCATCACCTACTGGCTGTGGGACGCCAACCAGCTGCCGGCCTACCAAGCCTGCGCAGATGAGTTCAACACCGCAAACGAGGGCCTCGAAGTCGTCGTCGAGCAGTACGGCTGGGACGACTACTGGCAGAAGGTCACCAACGGCTTCGTCGCCGGTACAGCCCCCGATGTGTTCACCGATCACGTCGCCCGCTACGCCGAGTTCGTCTCCACCAACCAACTCCTTGCCATCGACGACGTGCCCATGGGGGAGTACCAGGACGGCCTGGCGGAGCTCTGGGTGGGCCCCGACGGCAAGCGCTACGGCATGCCGAAAGACTTCGACACCATCGCCCTGTTCTACAACAAGGGCATGACCGATGAGGCTGGGGTGACCGACCAGCTGGCCAGCCTCGAATGGAATCCCGAGGACGGCGGCACCTACGAAGAGGTCATCGCACACCTCACAGTAGACGGGGCCGGCGTGCGCGGTGATGAGCCGGGCTTCAACAAGGATGACGTCGAGGTCTACGGTCTCGGCATGGACGGCTTCAGCGGCGGTGCCTGGGGCCAAACGCAGTGGAGCATGTACACCGGCACCACCGGCTGGACCCACACCGACGAGAACCCTTGGGGTACCACGTTCAACTACGACGACGAGCGCTTCCAGGACACCTGGACCTGGCTGCTCAGCATGGTCGACAAGGGCTACGTGCCCCCGCTGAAGGCCGTCACCGGCCAGGGCTCCAGCGACATCTTCGCGGCTGGCAAGTACGCCACCCTCATGCAGGGTTCCTGGATGACAAAGGCCATCTTCGACTCCCCGAACATCGAGGTGGGTCTGGCCCCGACCCCCATCGGCCCGGAGGGCAACCGCTCCAGCGCCTACAACGGCCTGGCTGACTCCATCTGGGTGGGCACCGACAACCCCGAGGGTGCCAAGAAGTGGGTCGAGTATCTCGGCGGCGAGGAGTGCCAGACCACTGTCGGCGAGCACGCCGTCGTGTTCCCGGCGAACCCCGCAGCCACGGAGGTCGCCCAGAAGGCGTTCGCCGACGAGGGCATCGATGTGAGCCCCTTCCTCGTGCACATCGAGGAGGGCACCACCCACCTGCTCCCCATCATCGACAAGGCCGCGCAGGTTGAGGGCATCATGACCCCGGCGCTGGATGCGGTGTACGCCGGATCTGCTCCGGTGACGTCGATGAACGAGATCAACCAGCAACTGGAAGCCCTGTACGCAGGCTGATCCCGCACCGCATCGCCGTCAATCTCCGGGCAGGTGCGACCTGTGCAGCAACTCCGCCGCACAGGTCCGCACCCGCCCGGTTGGCGTTCGACTAACAGGCGACTCCCGCTGGCTGGGCGGCGACTGCGCCCTGGTTCCTGCACACCCCGATGCCCTTGGCCTTCAGCCCGTCGCGGATGCCCCTCAGCGTCGTCTCGTTGAAGCCGTTCCACTGCATGTGCATCAGCACGGTCTGGCCGGGCTTCGCATTGGCGACCACCTCGTCGACGAGTTCGCGGCTCGTCTTGCCGTGCCAGTCCAAGGTGTCGTAGTTCCACAGCCACATCCGCATGCCGACTGCCCCGTAGGCCTTCCGGACGGTGGCGTTGTGCGCCCCGTACGGCGGGCGGCCGTACGTCGTGACGATGCCGGGCGCGCCCAGTTGCCGCACGGCCTCGGCGTAGGAGACCTTCGTCAGGTTCGGGTGGCTGATGGAGTGGTTGAACACGTAGTGCCCGTGGCTGCGGGCGTAGGCCGGGTCGAAGCGCCCGGCGGTCAGGCAGTTCCCGGTGGGGAAGAGCGCCAGCGCGATCCCCAGGTCCTGCGCGTCCCGCACGGCCGCCTTGAACCCGTCCATGGTGTTGGGGCAGTCGTCGAAGGTGAGCATCACCTTGTCGGACATGTTCGGCCCGCGCAGGGTGTCGTAGCCCGACGGCGGGGCCGGCGTCGGCGCGGGGGCCGTGCTGCCCGGCGGGCGGTAGTTGTACAGCCTGTCGAGATCCGGCCAGATCACGCCGAAGTGCACGATGTTGTTGAACACGAACTGCCGACCGTCCCAGATGTAGGCGCGGCACCCGTTGCGGCCGGTCTTCGGGGTGTCGCACTCGGTGTACCAGCGGCGCCCCGCAACAGTGTGGTTGCCGGGAGTCGCGAGGGGGTTGCCCGCCCAGATGGCGCGGGGCGAGGGCAGGTAGGTGAGGTTGTTGAACACCCACTTCCCGCCGCTCCTGATCTGCGTGGTGCAGCGCGCCGTCCGTGAGTAGGGCTCGCACCAGGTGCGCCACTCCCGCCCGCCGCTGACGTGCTCGCCGGGTGTGGTGTAGACGTCGACGGCGGCGTGGGCCGGTGGCCACGCCCCGAAGGCGAGCACTCCTGCCAGCAGGGCGACGACGACCGATGTGAACTTCTTCATGGCTCTCCCCAAGGCAAGGCCGGCAGGGAAGTGTCCGGCTGCCCACCACGATAGGACTGCGTGAAGAACGGCAAAAGAGCCTGTCGTCCCCGGTTTTGGGTCCTCGGGTACGACGACGGGGCCACGCAAATCACTACCGCGTGGCCCCGTCGTCGGATGGGGTCTGGTACCTGGGGTCAGCCAGGGATCACATCGCCGGCGGGCCATTCCTGCTTGATGAAGTCGGCGACCTCATCGGAGTGGAGCAGCTCGTCGAGCTTGGCGACGCCCTCGTTGGTGTTGTCGGTGCGCCACGCGAGGATGTTGGCGTAGGGGTTGCCCTCCACGGCCTCGACCGCGATGGCGTCCTCGGCCTTCAGCCCCGCGTTGAGGATGAAGTTGCCGTTGATGAGCGCGACGTCGACCTTCGGGTCGTCGAGCAACTGGACGACGACCTCGGGCTGCGACTCCTCGAACGTCAGGCCCTTCGGGTTCTGCTCGTCGGAGACGGTCAGCGCCGTGGTGTCCTCGGTGATGTCCTGCAGCAGGCCGGCGTCCTCGAGGAGCTTGAGGCCGCGGTACTGGTTCGACGGGTCGTTGGTCAGGGCGACCACGCCGCCGTCGGGCACCTGGTCAGCGGCGGTGTGCTGGTCCGAGAACAGCGCGAACGGCTCGATGTGGACGCCCTCGCCGTGCTCGAACTCGTAGCCCTTCTCCTCCACCTGGTTGTCGAAGTACGGCACGTGCTGGAAGTAGTTCGCGTCCAGCTCGCCGCCGGCGAGGGCCTCGTTGGGCAGCACGTAGTCGTCGAACTCCTGGATCTCCAGCTCGATCCCGGCCTCGGCGGCCAGGTTGTCGCGGACAAACTCGAGGATCTTGGCGTGCGGGACGGGGCTGGCGCCCACGACCACCTTGGTGGTGGCGCCCGCGGGCGCGTCGGTGGTGGCGTCGGTGCCGGGCGTGGCGGCGTCAGAACCACAAGCCGTCATGGCCATGAGGGTTGCCAACGAGGCAGCGACGGCGGTGAGGATCTTGCGCATAGGGTTTCTCCTTTGCTCTGGGCCGACAACAAGTCGGCCATCTTCCTTACTGTGGCCCGTTCGGGCCGCCCGCCAAGCCGGCGGGAGTTCTTGGGTGGGTGCTCAGCGGTGGTCGATCTTCTTGGTGACGTAGTCGCCCAGCATCTGGATGAGTTGGACCAGCACCACGAGGATGACCACGGTGATGATCATCACGTCGACCTGATAGCGCTGGAAGCCGTAGTTGTACGCGAGCCGGCCGAGGCCGCCGCCACCGATGAGCCCCGCCATCGCGGAGTAGCCGACGATGGTGACCACCGTGGTGGTGATCGACGCCACCACCGCAGGCAGCGCCTCCGGGATCAGCACCTTGACCACCGACTGCATCTTGGTCGACCCCATCGCGTGGGCCGCATCGAGTTTGCCGGGGTGCACGTCGCGCAACGCTGTCTCGACGAGGCGCGCGAAGAACGGGATGGCCGCGATGGACAGCGAGACCGACGCCGCCGTCGGGCCCAGCGAGGTGCCGACGATCCACTTGGTGAACGGCATCAGCGCCACCATCAGGATGGCGTACGGGATCGAGCGCGTGATGTTGACGACGATGGAGCTCAGCACGAAGTTCAGCGGCCGGTTCTCGCCCAGCCCGCCGCTCTGCGTGACGAACAGGATCACACCGAGGGGCAGGCCGACGAGCACCGTGACCAGGCTGGCGATGCCCACCATCTGGATGGTCTCGATGAACGCGGGCAGCAGCGCCTTCTGCAGGGCGGGGTTGTTGAACCAGGTGTCGAGGAGGATCATGCGGCCGGTGCCCCGATCTCGGAGGTCAGCCGCGCGTCGGCACCGAGGGCCTTGAGCTCCTCGACGACGCGGCGCGGGTCGGTGCCGTTGGGCACCGCGAGCCGCAGGTGGGAGAACGTGGTGCCGGCGAGCTGCTCGACGGAGCCGGCGAGGATCGCGAGCTCGGCGCCGACGGCGTTGGAGGTGTGGGCGATCATCGGCATCGCCGCCCGCTCCCCTCTGGCCAGGACGTCGACGAGGGTGGCGTCCGCAGGTTCGACGTGGGCGTGCGGCGGGATGCCGAGCAGCGCTTGGCTCAGCCGGCCGTCGAGGCGTCGCACCACCTCGGTGAGCGGCCCGGATTCGACGATGCGGCCGGCGTCGAGGAGGGAGACGGAGTCGCAGATCTTCTTCACCACGTGCATCTCGTGGGTGATGACGAGGACGGCGAGCTCGGCGGGGGCGCGGTCGCGCAGCGAGACGATGAGGTCGAGGATCTCGTCGGTGGTGCGGGGGTCGAGCGCCGAGGTGGGCTCGTCGAACAGGAGCACGTCGGGGTCCGTGGCGAGGGCGCGGGCGATGCCGACGCGCTGGCGCATGCCGCCGGAGAGTTGCGCGGGGTAGGCGTTGCCCGCGTCGCCGAGGCCGACGAGGTTGAGCAGTTCGAGCGCCTTCTCGCGGCGCTTCTCGCGCGGGGTGCCGATGAGCTCGAGGGGGTACGAGACGTTGTGCTCGATGGTGCGCGAGTCGAACAGGTTGGCCTGCTGGAACACCAGGCCGATGCGACGGCGGGCCATGCGCAGCGCGTCGGAGCGGGCGGCCGTGAGGTCGACTCCGTTGATCTCGACGGTGCCCGACGACGGGCGGTCGAGCATGGTGAGGCAGCGCACGAGGGTGGACTTGCCGGCGCCGGAGTGGCCGATGACGCCGTGGATCGAGCCGGC
>DURG01000307.1 GCA_012837465.1 Propionibacterium sp.
ACGTCTCCGCACTCATGCGCAGGGCCGACGCCGTGCTCACCATGGGCGGCTACAACTCGGTGTGCGAGGCCCTCGCCTCCAGCGCGCCCGCGCTGATCGTCCCCCGCGTGGTGCCGCGCCGCGAGCAGGAGATCCGCGCCCTCGGCCTGCAGCGGGTGGGCGCCGTCGACATGCTGCACCCCCGCGACCTCACGGCCGAGGCCATCACCGCCTGGCTCGCGGGCAACGTCGGCAACCCCGAGCAGGCCCACGCCCGCCTCCACGTCAACCTCGACGGCCTCGCCACCGTCGCCGACCACGTCATCACCACCATGGCCAAGGAGCCCGTCCATGTCTGAGCCCAAGATCGGCTACGTCCTCAAGGTGTACCCGCGCTTCTCGGAGACGTTCATCGTCACCGAACTCATCTCCCGCGAGGCGCAGGGCGAGCGCGCCGAGATCTTCGCGCTGCGCCCCACCACCGACGAGCGGTTCCATCCGGCGCTCGGCCGCGTGCAGGCGCCGGTCACCCACAGCCGCAAGCCCGCCAAGCTCGAGGAGGGCTGGCAGCGCATCGCCGAGGCCACCATCGAGATCCCCGGCTTCGCGGAGCGCTTCGCCGCGCTGCTGCCGTTCCTCACCAGGCTGCCGGCCTCCGACGTGGCGCAGGCCGTCGAGCTCGCCACCTGGGCCACCCGCCGCGGCATCACGCACCTCCACGCGCACTTCGCGTCGCTGGCCGGGCAATCGGTAGCCATCGCCGGGCGACTCGCGGAGATCCCCTACTCCGTCACCACCCACGCCAAGGACATCTTCCACGAGTCGGTGGACCACGACGTCCTGCGCTTCATCATCGACGGCGCACACCACGTCGTGACGATCTCCGCCTACAACCACCGCTTCCTCGGCGAGCTGTTCCCGGACCTCAAGGACCGGTTCCGGCAGGTCAACAACGGCCTCGACCTCACGCGCTTCCCCTACTCGGACCCGGAGCCCGTGCACAGCCCCCTGCGCATCGTGTCGGTGGGCCGGCTGGTGGAGAAGAAGGGCTTCGACCTCCTCGTCACCGCGGCCGACGAACTGCGCAGGCAGGGCATCGACGTCGACGTCCGCATCGCCGGCGGTGGTGAGCTGACCAACCAGATCCAGGCCCAGATCGACGAGCTTGGCCTGACCCGGGTCCCGAGTGCCTCGCGGACGCCCGGCGCAACCCCCGACGACTCCTCCCGCGAGGTGTATCGAGGGACGTCCTCCGTCCACCTCCTCGGCCCCCGCAGCCAGGAGGAGATCGTCGAACTGCTCGGCTGGGCCGACGTGTTCGCCGCACCCTGCCGCGTCGGTTCGGATGGCAACGCCGATGGCCTGCCCACCGTTCTGCTCGAGGCCATGGCCGTGGGCCTGCCCGTAGTGGCCGGCGACGTCACCGGCATCTCCGAGGCCGTCCGCAACGATGGCCCCCGCACTGGATTCCTCATCCCACCCGACGACGTGGCCGCGCTCGTCGACGCGCTGAAGGCCGCCGTCGCCCCCTCCCTCGACCGCGCCGAGCTGGCCCGCAACGCCCGGGCCCTCGTCGAGGCCGAGTACAACAGCCCCGTCCAGGTGGCAAAGCTGAAGGAGAACCTCGCATGAGCCGCATCGCCTACATCTGCGCCGACCCCGGCATCGGCGTGTTCGCCACCAAGGGCGCCTCCGTGCACGTACAGGAGATCGTGCGCGCGTTCCGCAAGCGCGGCGACGACGTGACCATCTACTGCGTGCGCACCGGCGACGAGCGCCCCGCCGACCTCGCCGACGTGCCGGTGGTGCGCATCCCCATCAAGGCCGACAGCAGCGAGGAGCGCGAGCAGGTCGCCGCGCGCGTCGCCGAGGAACTCGCCGAGCGGGCGATCGCCGACGGCGCCGACCTCGTCTACGAGCGCTACGCGCTCTTCTCCGACGCCCTGGCCCGCGTGACCGAGACGCTCGGCATCCCCGGCATCCTCGAGGTCAACGCGCCGCTGATCGAGGAGCAGAAGGAGCACCGCGTGCTCCACGACGAGGCGCTGGCCGAGCGCACCCTCGCCCGCCAACTCGGCGCCGCGAACCGGATCACCTGCGTGTCCGCGCTGGTCGCCGACTGGGCCCTGGCCCGCGGTGGCAGCCCCGAGCGGGTCGTCGTCGCGCCGAACGGCGTCAACGTCGACCGCC
>DURG01000308.1 GCA_012837465.1 Propionibacterium sp.
CGGCCGAGACCTCGACCGGCTCGTCGTGCCGGGCCACCGCGATAACGTCGGCCTCCGTGACGCCGCTGCTGTTAAGGGTGATCATGTGTCTCCGTTTCGTTGCTTCATCTTGGCCGAGGGGGCTGGGTCACTGTCAATCGTCCCTCGATACACCGACGAAAAGACAAGGTGCCAATCATCTCTAGCACGGCGCAAGGGTCTTTTCATCGGCACTCGGGACCCGGACTTCAGCCCGACGCAAAGATCCCCATCCATGCTTCGGGACCGAGGAACTCGGGTCCCGAGTGCCTCGCGACCGCCCACCGCAACCCCCTACCCCGCCGACTCGCGAGGCGTATCGAGGGACCGTCCTCCCCTGAACACCGCATGGGTCAGCGGCATCCCGGGGCGGTAGGCGAGGTGGATGGCTGCGGGGGCGTCGAGGACGTGCAGGTCGGCCCGCGACCCCACCGTCAGGGATCCCACGTCCCCACGGCGCAGCGCCCGCGCACCGCCGACGGTCGCGGCCCGCAGCGCCTCCTCCAGCGTGAGGTACTGCTGCAGCACCGCGGTGCCGACGCAGAAGTTCATCGACGACGTGTAGCTCGTCCCCGGGTTGCAGTTCGACGCGATGGCCACCGTCGCGCCGGCGTCGAGCAGTTGCCGGGCGGGGGCGAACTGGACGCGGGTGGAGAGGTCGCATGCGGGGAGGATCGTCGAGACGGTGTCGGAGGCCGCGAGGGCCTCGACGTCGTCGGCGGAGAGGAAGTTCACGTGGTCGACGCTGGCCGCTCCCATCTCGACGGCCAACGCGACTCCCCCTGAATGGCCCAACTGGTTGCCGTGCACGCGCAGGCCAAGGCCGGCGCGTCGGCCGGCATCGAGCACCCGCCGCGACTGCTCGACGGTGAACGCGCCCTCCTCGCAGAAGACGTCCATCCAGCCCACGTGGGGCCGCACGGCCTCGAGCATGTCGCCGATCACCAGGTCCACGTACTCGTCCGCGTCCCAGCCCTCGGGCACCAGGTGGGCGCCGAGGAAGGTGACCTCGTCGGCCAGTTCCGCCGCGATGCGCGCCGAACGCACCTCGTCGTCGACCGTCAGCCCGTAGCCCGTCTTGGTCTCGACGGTGGTGGTGCCACCCCGGTACGCCTCCGCGAGGCGCGCCTCCAGCAGCGAGCGCAGCCGCTCGTCGGAGGCAGCGCGCGTGGCTCCGGTCGTGACCGCGATGCCGCCCGCCGCATAGCCCTCCCCCGCCATCCGGGCCTCGAACTCGGACGAGCGGTCGCCGTCGAACACGAGGTGGGTGTGGGAGTCGACCCAGCCGGGCAGCACGGCCCGGCCCCCCACGTCGACCCGCTCGTCCGCGTCAGGCGCCCCGGAGGCAGGCCCCGTCCAGGCGACCACCCCGTCGTCGACGACCAGCGCGGCGTCGCGGAGCGGCCCGTCGTGGGCGGGGTCGAAGGTCCACAGCTCGCCGATCCCGGTGAAGAGGGTCGCCACGCGTCAGTCCCTCAGCTTGGGGGCCATGGGGATGCGCACGTTGCGCTCCTCGGCGACCTCGGCGGCCCGCGAGTACCCGGCGTCCACGTGGCGCATGACCCCGAGCGCGGGGTCGTTGGTGAGCAGCGCGGCGAGCTTGGCGGCGGCCAGTTCGGTGCCGTCGGCCAGGCCCACCTGGCCGGCGTGGATGGAGCGGCCGATGCCGACGCCGCCGCCATGGTGGATCGAGACCCACGTGGCGCCGGAGCTGGCGGCGGTCAGCGCGTTCAGCAGCGGCCAGTCGGCCACGGCGTCCGTGCCGTCGAGCATGCCCTCGGTCTCCCGGTAGGGCGAGGCGACGGAGCCGGAGTCGAGGTGGTCGCGGCCGATCACGATGGGCGCCTTGACGCGTCCTGAGGCGACCAGCTCGTTGAACTTGAGGCCGGCCAGGTGGCGTTCGCCGTAGCCCAGCCAGCAGATGCGGGCGGGGAGGCCCTCGAACTCGACGAACTCCTCGGCCGCGTCGAGCCAGCGGTGGAGGTGCTCGTTGTCGGGGAAGAGTTGCTTGAGCGCCTCGTCGGTCACGCGGATGTCCTCGGGGTCACCCGAGAGCGCCACCCAGCGGAAGGGGCCCAGCCCCTCGCAGAACAGGGGACGGATGTAGGCGGGCACGAAGCCGGGGAACTCGAAGGCCCGGTCGTAGCCGCCCTTGCGGGCCTCGTCACGGATGGAGTTGCCGTAGTCGAACACCTCGGCGCCCTCGTCCTGGAACTCGACCATGGCGCGCACGTGCTCGGCCATCGAGGCCTGGGCACGCGAGGTGAAGGCGGCCGGGTCGCGCTGGGCCGCGGCGTGCCAGTCGTCGACGGTGACGCCGACGGGGAGGTAGCTGAGCGGGTCGTGGGCGGAGGTCTGGTCCGTGACCACGTCGACCTTCAGCTCGCCCGCGCGGTGGCGACGCAGCAGTTCGGGGAAGACCTCGGCGGCGTTGCCGACGACGCCGATCGACAGGGCGCGGCGCGTCTCGCGGGCCTCGTTGGCGAGGGCCACCGCGTGGTCGAGGTCCGTGGCCACCTCGTCGAGGTAGCGCTTGCCGGCGCGGCGCTCGAGGCGGGTGCGATCCACGTCGACGACGATCACCACTCCCCCGTTGAGGGTGACGGCGAGGGGCTGCGCGCCGCCCATGCCGCCGCAGCCGCCGGTGAGCGTGATGGTGCCGGCGAGCGTGCCGCCGAAGCGCTTCTTCGCGACGGCGGCGAAGGTCTCGAACGTGCCTTGGAGGATGCCCTGGGTGGCGATGTAGATCCAGGAGCCAGCGGTCATCTGGCCGTACATCATGAGGCCCTCGGCCTCGAGCTCGCGGAAGTGCTCCCACGTGGCCCAGTCACCCACCAGGTTGGAGTTGGCGATCAGCACGCGCGGCGCCCACGCGTTGGTGCGCAGCACGCCGACTGGCTTGCCGGATTGCACCAGCAGCGTCTCGTCGCCCTCCAGTGTCTTCAACGTCTCGACGATGGCGTCGAACGCCTCCCAACTGCGGGCCGCGCGGCCGGTGCCGCCGTAGACCACGAGATCCTCTGGGCGTTCTGCCACCTCCGGGTCGAGGTTGTTCATCAACATGCGCAGGGGCGCCTCGGTGGCCCAGGATTTCGCGGTGATCTCAGTTCCTCGCGGCGCCCGCACGACGCGCGCAGTCTTCTCGCTTCCGGTCATGACAAGTGAATCTACGCGTTGTGTGAGGATTGGGGGCATGGAATGGACAGGTCGGGTGGACGGTGACGGCCCGCAGCATGCCCGCTGGCACCAGGTGGTGCGCCAGGACGAGGCCGCTGGCGAGCACGTCACGTTGCTGGGCTTCGCCTCCGACGAGGGGGTGCGCCGTAACCGCGGCCGCGTGGGCGCCGCCGAGGGGCCTGCCGCGTTGCGCGGCGCGCTGGCGTCGATGTCGGTGCACGAGGGCCTCGCCGACGGCACGGTGGGGATATTCGACGGCGGCGACGTCGCCGTCGAAGGCGAGGACCTGGAATCCGCGCAGGCGGAGATGGGCAGGCGGATCCGTGCCGCGCTGGCGGCCGACGGGAACCTGCTCACGGTCGTGCTGGGGGGCGGACACGAAACGGCCTACGCTTCGTACCTGGGGCTCACGTCCGTGCTCGAGCCGGGCACCACGTGGGGCGTGCTCAACCTCGACGCGCACTTCGACCTGCGAGATGACCCACGCCCCAGCTCGGGCACCCCGTTCCGGCAGATGGCCCTGGCCCAACAGGCCGCCGGTAAGGACTTCCGCTACGCCGTGGCCGGCATCTCGCGGCACGCCAACACACGCATCCTGTTCGAGCGGGCCGAGGAGTTGGGCGTGGAGTTCCTCCTCGACGTGGATTCCACGCCGGAGCGCATCGTCGACTTCGTCGAGTGCTTCGCGGGCGACCTTGACGTGCTGTACCTCACCGTCGACCTCGACGTGCTGCCCGCGGCCGTTGCGCCGGGCGTGTCCGCCCCCGCCGCGTTGGGCGTGGCGGCCCGCGCCATCGTCGCGGCCGTCTCCGCCGCCGCACGGACGGGTAAGTTGCGCCTGATGGACGTGGTGGAGCTCAACCCGGGCCTCGACGTCGACTCCCGCACGGCCCGCATCGGGGCCCGGCTGATCGCCGACGCGGTGGCCGAAGTCGGCTAGATGAGCCGCAGCGCCTTGGCGACTTCGACGGCGCTCTCGCGGTCTGCGACCCCGAGGCGCCTGTAGATGGCCTTGGCGGTGGAGCGCACCGTCTCGAGGCCGACGTACTGCGAGTGGGCGATCTCCGCCATCGTCTGCTCGGAATCGAGCGCCTTCAGGACCTCGAGTTGGCGCTTCGTGAGGTGCGGGGCCGGCTCCGTCCCGCCGGCGGCGACGGCGCCCGTGGCGAGCCCGGCGTACTCCGAGCCGTCCATGCCGAGGTGCGCCAGGATCAACCGCCTGGCCTTCATGGGGAACAGCGCCACGGTGTCGAGCGCATCGGTCCAATCCACCGACGCCAGCAGGATGCCTGCGCTCTGGTGGCCGTTGGGATCCGGCACGCTGAGGAGCACCCCCATGGCGTCGAGGCGCATCCGCTGCACCGTGCGGGGGTTGACGAGAACCTCCTCGGCCATCCGGCGTGCCTCCTGGGGGCGGCCGTCGGCGAGCGCGATGTAGGCCTCCACCACGAGATCCATCGGTTCGGGGATGGGCACCTTCCACAACCACTCCCGGGCTGCGGTGACGTGGCCGTCGCGGGCCTCGATCAGCGCGAGCAGCGCATGCACGGGCCACCACACCCAGCTGGGCCAGATCGAGAAATGCATCTGGCTGGCGATCCCCCGCAGCCAGGAGGCGCCAGCCTCGCCGTGGACGAGGTTGCTGCGCATCCCTTCTGCCAGCGCCTCGTAGGCGGGGAGGAACTCCTCGAAGTCGAGCGCGGCGGGTAGGCACATCTGGTGCGCGGGGCTGTTGGCCGCCATCAGGCGCCGCGCGATGGACACGAGCCGCTCGGCGTCCTGGTCCACCGGGCCCACCTCGTGGATGACCTCCTCGTACAGGCCAAGACGCTCCTTGGCCGTGTCCGGCTCCGCGGCGACGGCGGCCAGGAACGTGAGGCGCGCCATGGCGGAGCCGCGCAGCGGCTTGTCGTAAGACTCCCTCATCTCCACCAAGCTGCTGATCTGCACCACCCGCTGGGCGGCGAGGTGGGCTTGGCGGAGCTGGCCGGTCCAGATGCTCATGTCGCTGATGGAGATGAGGACGGCGCCGATCAACGCGAGGGTGTCGGCCTTGTGCTGGCGGTCAACGCCCTCCAGCGTGAGCAACTCGTCCTCCAACCAGGCCAGCATGGCCCCGGTCTCCTTCATGGAGGTTTCCCGTTCGTGGGCGCGCTCCAGGATGCCGGCGAAGAGAAGGCTGCGCACCTTCTCCACCAGGCTGCCCGTGGGCGGCGGGCGTTCACCGTCCATGAGGGCGACCGTGTCCCGCAGCACGGCCGGGATTCCCGGCGACAGCGGGCCGCCGGTGTGCCCGTCGAGGAACCGGCGCGCGTGCACGAGGTAGCGCAGCCTGGCCGGCATCTCCTCGGGCCACGAATCGGCGAAGTTGCGGCGGAGGCTGGCGGGCAGCACGCGGCTCGTCAGCGCCGTGCGGGCGATCCATTTGCGCTTCTCCACGGCCTCCTCGGGGAGGACCGTCTCGGAATCCGCGGTCTTGGTCACCGTGAGGCTCGCCTGGGCCGCATCGAAGGCGACCTCGACGCTCGCAGAGTTGTTATCTTCGCTGGCTTCGCCTGTGGTGTCGGAGATCGTCGCGGTGTTGGTGTGGGTCCCGGCCTCGGCATCTGCTGCAACGGCAGTGATGGTGTAGGCGCGGGTGGCACCGGGGGTCAGGGCAGCCTGGTTCGCACAGGTCACGGTGTTCCCGTCCACCGTGCAGGGTGAGCTAGCCGGTGAGACTGCCGCGACCTCGACCGCTTCGAACGCGGCTGGCACGGGGTCGGTCAGCGTGTAGGAGCTGCTGGGGGTGTTGCCACTGTTCCGGACAGTCACCGTGTACGTGATGGTCTCGCCATCGAGGATCCCCGAGGTCTTCGACGCGGTCTTGGTGATGGTGAGATCGGCTTCAGCCGCCTGGATCTGCCCGGTGACGCCGCCGCTGTTGTTGCCGGTCGGCTCATTGGACGTCACGCTCAAGGTGGCCATGTTGGTGCACTGGCGGTGGCCGAGGAGACCGTCTTAGCGAGGGCCAGATCCGGCCCAGGGGGAGGCGAGACAACCAAGGTCTCTGTGGCCGTGCGCCCAGCCTGCCACCCGCTTTCTAGCTGTCCGTAATTCGTGGCACCAAAGCGGGCATTCATTGTCACCGAGGCCTGATAGCTGCCGGGGCTCGGGGCCTCTGAGGTACAGGTGAAGCGGCCGCTCGCGTTGGATGCCAGAGTCAGCCAGTAGGCGTAGGTATTGCCGTCATACCGAGGGCGCATTCCCCATCCGCCAGCCTCAACGACAGGCCTGAGTTCACATGAGGACCC
>DURG01000309.1 GCA_012837465.1 Propionibacterium sp.
CGCGGCGAGGCCCATATTTGGACGCCGGATGCGGTTGCCACACTGCAGCACGCGGTGCGCAAGAATTCCTGGGACACCTATCGCGACTATGCCGACCAGATCGACAGCCAGGCGGCTGCGGCGCATACGATCCGGGGGCTCTTCGGCATCAAGAACGCGGAAGAAGCCGGTCGCAAGCCGGTTCCTCTCGCAGAGGTCGAAACTGCCGCCGACATCGTGAAGCGCTTCTCGACGGGTGCCATTTCCTTCGGTGCGATCAGCCGCGAAGCGCATGTGACGCTGGCGCGGGCCATGAACGCCATCGGCGGCAAGTCGAACACGGGCGAGGGCGACGAGGAGCCCGATCGTTTCGTGCCGCTGCCGAATGGCTCACCTAACCCGGAGCGCTCGGCCATCAAGCAGGTCGCGTCGGGCCGTTTCGGCGTGACGACGGAATATCTGGTCAATTCCGACATGATCCAGATCAAGGTCGCGCAGGGCGCCAAGCCCGGCGAGGGCGGGCAGTTGCCCGGCCCGAAGGTCTACCCGTGGGTGGCCAGCACCCGCCACTCGACGCCCGGCGTCGGGCTGATCTCGCCGCCGCCGCACCACGACATCTATTCCATCGAGGATCTGAAGCAACTCATCCACGACCTCAAGTGCGCCAACCCGACCGCCCGCGTCCACGTCAAGCTCGTCTCCGAACTGGGCGTGGGCACGGTCGCCGCAGGCGTCAGCAAGGCCAAGGCCGACGTCGTGCTGATCTCTGGCCACGACGGCGGCACCGGCGCCGCGCCCCTGACCTCGGTCAAGCATGCGGGCGCCCCGTGGGAGCTGGGCCTGGCGGAGACGCAGCAGACGCTGCTGCTCAACGGTTTGCGCGACCGCATCGTCGTGCAGTGCGACGGCCAGCTCAAGACCGGCCGCGACGTGCTGGTCGCCGCGCTACTCGGCGCCGAGGAGTTCGGCTTCGCCACCGCGCCGCTTGTCGTCTCCGGCTGCATCATGATGCGGGTCTGCCACAAGGACACCTGTCCTGTGGGGATCGCGACCCAGAACCCCGAGCTGCGCGGGAAGTTCCACGGCGACCCCGACCACGTGGTCAACTTCTTCGAGTTCATCGCGCAAGAAGTGCGCGAACTGCTCGCCTCACTGGGCCTGCGCTCCATCGAGGAGGCCGTGGGACGGGTCGACCTGCTCGACGTCAGCCGCGCCGTCGGCCACTGGAAGACGCGCGGCCTGGACCTGCAGCCGATCCTCACTGCGATCGACGTGCCGGAGGGCACTGAGCTGCACCGCACGACCACGCAGGACCACGGGCTCGACGCCAAGCTGGACGTCGAACTGATCCGACTGGCCGAACCCGCCCTGGTCAGGGGAGAGGCGGTGCGCCACTCGCTGACCGTGCGCAACGTGGACCGGACGGTCGGCACCATGCTCGGCCACGAGGTCACGAAGGCAACCGACGGACTCGGTATGGCCCCCGGGACCATCGACTTCACCCTGACCGGAACCGGCGGCCAGAGCTTCGGCGCCTTCCTGCCACGCGGGGTGACGCTGCGCCTCGTAGGCGACTCCAACGACTACTTCGGCAAGGGCCTCTCCGGCGGCCGGCTCATCGTCAGCCCGCCGTCCGACGTGCCCTTCGACCCGGCGGAACAGATCGTCGCGGGCAACGTCATCGCCTACGGCGCCACCTCCGGCCAACTGTTCCTCCGCGGGCGGGTCGGCGAGCGCTTCTGCGTGCGCAACTCAGGCGCGACCGCGGTGGTCGAGGGCGTGGGCGACCACGGCTGCGAGTACATGACCGGCGGCGAGGTGCTCGTGCTCGGCCCCACCGGCCGGAACTTCGCGGCCGGCATGTCCGGCGGCGTCGCCTGGGTGCTGGACCTCAACCCCCTTCGACTCAACACGGAGTTCGTGGATCCGCTCGAACCCTCCGACGCCGACGTCGAGCGCATCCGCACCCTGCTGGCCGAGCACCGTGACGAGACCGGCTCGCTCGTGGCCGAATCACTCGCCGCGCTCACCGCTGCGGAGCTCAAGGCCCGCTTCACGACGGTGACCCCGCGCGACTACGCCCGCATCATGGCCGTCCAGGCCCAGTCCCTCGCGGACGGCCTGGACGAGACCGAGACCACCAAGCTGATGATGGAGGCCGCTCATGGCTGATCCCAAGGGTTTCATGACCACCCTCCGCGAGGTCGCCGCGCGGCGCCCCGTCGAGGAGCGCGTCCGCGACTGGCAGGAGGTCTACCCAGGCAGCCCCGGCCGCGCGCTGCTGCCGATCATTTCGAAGCAGGCGGGCCGCTGCATGGACTGCGGCATCCCGTTCTGCCACAACGGCTGCCCGTTGGGCAACCTCATCCCCGAGTGGAACGACCTCGTGTGGCGCGACGAGTGGCAGCCCGCCCTCGAGCGGCTCCACGCCACCAACAACTTCCCGGAGTTCACCGGGCGACTCTGCCCGGCCCCCTGCGAGACGGCCTGCGTCGTGGGCATCAACCGGGACCCGGTCACGATCAAGAACGTCGAGGTCGCCATCATCGACAAGGCGTGGGACGACTCCCGCGTCGTGCCGCAGCAACCGGAATGGCACACCGCCAAGACGGTCGCCGTGGTGGGCTCCGGCCCCGCCGGCCTGGCCGCGGCACAGCAGCTGACGCGCGCCGGGCACACCGTCGTCGTCTATGAGAGGGCCGACGCCATCGGCGGCCTGCTGCGCTACGGCATCCCCGAGTTCAAGCTCGAGAAGGCCGTCCTCAACAGGCGCCTGAAGCAGATGGTGCTCGAGGGCACGCAGTTCAAGACGGGCGTCGAAGTGGGCCGCGACATCACCGGCGAGGAGCTGCGAGAGCAGTACGAAGCGGTCATCCTGGCCATCGGCGCCACCGCGCCCCGAGACCTGCCCGTGCCCGGCCGCGAGCTCGCCGGCATCCACCAGGCGATGGAGTACCTGCCCCAGGCCAACCGCGCGGCCCTGGGCGAGGAGGTCCCCGACCAGGTGACGGCCGAAGGCAAGGACGTGGTCATCATCGGGGGCGGCGACACCGGGGCGGACTGCCTCGGCACCGCCATCCGCCAAGGGGCTCGCTCCATCACGCAGTTGGAGATCATGCCCATCCCGCCGGAGGCACGTCCCGCCGGCCAGCCCTGGCCGACATACCCCATGACCTTCAAGGTCTCATCGGCCCATGAGGAGGGCGGCGAGCGGATCTACGCGGTCTCCACCGATCGTTTCGTCGGCGACGACGAGGGGCGCGTGGCCGGTCTCGACCTCGTGGAGGTCCGCCTCCAGGAGGGCCGTTTCGAGCCGGTGCCGGGCACCGAACGCCACGTCCCAGCCCAGCTCGTGCTGCTCGCGATGGGGTTCCTCGGGCCCCAGCAGGCCGGCCTGGTCGAGGAGTTGGGGCTGGAGCTCGACCAGCGCGGCAGCATCCAGCGCGACGAGTCCTACGCCACCAGCGTGCCGGGCGTGTACGCCTGCGGTGATGCTGGGCGCGGCCAGTCGCTGATCGTGTGGGCCATCGCGGAGGGCCGCTCGTGTGCACGAGGGGTCGACGAGTTCCTCAGCGGACAGTCGAAGCTCCCGCGGCCCATCGGCCCGGAGGTGCGCCAGCTCCTCGTGTGATGCTCAGCCCTCACGGGGGAGGAGCCAGGCGCGTCCCTCGTTGAAGCGGACCTCGACCTTGGCGCCCTCCTCGTGGATGTCAGAGACGTTCGGATCGGCCACCACTGCGGTGATGGTCCCGTGCTCCGTGTCCACCTCGTACTCGACCGTGTCCCCGAAGAACACCGACGTCGTCACGGTGCCGGCGTGCCCGCCTGCGGCCACTTCGTCCCCTTCCCGGACGGCGACGAGACGGATCGACTCGGGGCGGACCAGCAGCACGACATCGGCGGCTCCTGCCGCGTCCGGGTGGGCGGGGACGCGGACCTCCTGGCCCAGCACCTCCACCGTCGCGTGGCCGTCGTCGTCGTGCGAGAGCAGCGTCACGTCGAGGAAGTTGGCCCGGCCGATGAAGTCCGCGACGAACACCGTGGCGGGTTGGCGGTAGATGACCTCGGGGGCCGCAGCCTGCTCGACGCGGCCCTTGTTCATCACGACGATCCGGTCCGACATGCTCATGGCTTCGGACTGGTCGTGGGTCACGTAGACGCTGGTGATGCCGAGGTGGCGCTGCAGCCGGCGGATCTCCAGGCGCATCTGCTCGCGCAGCTTGGCGTCGAGGTTGCTGAGGGGCTCGTCGAAGAGCAGCACCTTGGGCTTCATGACCATGGCCCTGGCGAGCGCCACACGCTGCTGCTGTCCGCCGGAGAGTTGATTGGGGGCCCGGTTCGCGTACTGCTCGATGTTCATCGACTTGAGGCCGAGCTCGACCTCCTCGTTGAGCTGGGCGGCGGGCAGCTTGCGGAGCTTGAGGCCGTACGCGACGTTGTCGCGCACCTTGAGGTGCGGGAAGAGGGCGTAGGACTGGAAGACCATGGCCATCGGACGCTTGTTGGGCGGGGTGTCGATCATGTTGCGGCCGTCGAGCACCACCTCACCGCCGGTCGGGTCCTCGAAGCCGGCGATCATGCGCAGGGTCGTGGTCTTGCCACAGCCGGAAGGCCCAAGCAGCGTGATGAACTCGCCCGGTTCGATCTCGAGGTCGACGGCGTCGACCGCGGTGACGGTGTCGGGTCCGTTGCCGAACTGCTTGGTGAGCGCGACGAGGCTCAGGCGCCCGCTGGCCGGAGAGTTGTCTTCCAGCAGTTGGTCTGCTGCGGCGAGGTCAGTCATGGTGGGAGATCTCTCTTGTCAGGCGGCGGCGGGGGGAATGGTGGGTGCGGCGGAGGAGCCCTTGCCCTTCATCGCGAGGTTCAGCAGGCCGATGACGGTCAGCACGATGATGATGAGGATCGTGCAATAGGCGAAGGCGTTGCCGAAGCGGCCGGCCTCGACCTCCGACAGGATCTGGGAGGTCATGATCCTGGTGCGCGGGGTGGTGATGAAGATGATGGCGGAGATCGTCGTCATCGAGCGGGCGAAGGCATACGTCAGGCCCGAGAGCAACGCCATCCTGATCAACGGGATCGTGACCTTGCGGAACGTGGTGAGGCCGCTGGCCCCGAGTGACGTGGATGCCTCGTCGATCGCCGGGTCGATCTGTTGCAGCGCGGCGACGCCGGAGCGTTGGCCGGCCGGGATGGAACGGGCGATGTAAACCATCACGATGGCCATGGCGCCGGCGAAGATCGCACCGCCACCTGCGAGGGCGGGGATGAAGCGGCGTCCGAACGCGTCGAAGGGCGTGTTGTAGGCGATGGCATAGCCGATGCCGAGGACGGTGCCGGGCACAGCGAGGCCTAGCATGCCGAGGAAGTCCATGACGCCGGCGCCCCGACGGAGCTTGACGACGACCAGCCACGCGATGAGCATTCCCAGGATGCCGGCGATGGGGGTGGCGATCAGCGCGAGCAGCGTCGTGGTGATGATCGCGTCGGAGCCGATGCCCTGGAAGAGGTAGCGGTAGTTGTCCAGCGTGAAGGCGTTGTTCACGCCGAGGATGCGGACGAACCCGCCGAGGATCACTGTCCCGTAGATGGTGATGATGAGGGCCATCACGATGGCGACCAGCGCGAGGACCGGGATCCGTGCTGCATTGGACGTGTTCATCTTCGCCGCGCCCGCGGGTTTGCCCGTGACACTCACGGCCGACTGCCGGTTCGACCAGTAGCGCTGGACGATGAAGACCAGGAGGGCCGGGACGAGGAGGACCATGGAGTAGGCGGCGCCGGCACCGAGGTTGTACTCGCCGATGATGGCGATGTAGGCACGGGACGCAAGGACGGTGAAGTCGCCGCCGAGGACCAGCGGGTTGGCGAGGTCTGCGATGGCCTCGACGAAGAGCAGGAGGAACGAGGCCGCGAAGCCGGGGATCAGCATCGGCAGGGTCACCGTGCGGAACACCTGCCACTTGTTGGCACCGAGGCTCTGGGAGGCCTCGTCCAGCGAGGGGTCCAGGGAGCGCAGCATGCCCAGCAGGTTGAGGTATGCCACGGGGAAGAACGACAACGCCAACACCAGCGTCAGGCCGCCGAGGCCGTACACGTTCCATTGCTGGCCCAGCAGTTGGTTGGAGATGATCCCTCCGCGGCCGAAGAGTGTGATGACCGCGGTGGCGACGGCGAACGGGGGAGAGACGATGGGCAGCAACGACAGCAGGTGGACGAACTTCTTGCACGCCACTCCAGCCGCGCCTGGGCATAGGCGAGGACGAAGCCGATCAGCGTGCCCAGGGCCGCCACCAGCAGGCCCAGGACGACCGTGTTGACCAGGATCTGCCTGTTCACCGGGGAGGTGAACATGCGGGTCAGCGTGTTCCAGCCCCGCTCGGAGAACGCGGCGAGGAAAGTCTGCCCGAGCGGCAGGAGGACCAGGAGGAAGAGGATGGCCACCACGACGGCGATCAGCAGGATCGTCACGGGGTCCTGCTTCACGCGGCGGCCACGGGCCTTCCTGGGTGGTGCGGCGGTGGTCGTGGCCGCTGGACTTTCGTCGAGTGTGATGCTCATACGTCTTCCCGGTGGAGGGGGAGTGGGGCGCCATTGCCCCACTCCCGTGGGTTGTTGGATGACCGGTCGTCACTCGCGAGGCGCGGTGGCGATCTCCTCGTCGAAGCGGGCAGTCAGGGCGGACTTCGCATCGGCGGCGGCGGAGAAGTCGTAGTCGACCAGCGTGATGTCGTCGAGGTTGACCATGCGCTCGTCACTGGCCGCATTCGGGTTGGTGAGCAGCTGGTACGACTGGTGCTGGGGGCCGATCTCCTGGGCGGCCGGGGACAGCGCCCAGTCGTAGTACGCCTTGGCGGCATTCGGGTTCTGAGCGTTCGCAATGAGCGCGACGCCACCGATCTCCCACCCGGTGCCGTCGCCGGGGATGGTGGTGACGAGATCGCTCATGCCCTGCTCCTCGTACTTCACGCAGTCATGGCTGAAGACGATCGAGGTGGCCACCTCGCCGCGTCCCGCGGACTGCGCGGGGGCGGAGCCGGACTTGGTGTACTGGAGGATGTTGCCGTGCATCTGGCCCATCCAGTCGAGCGCCTCGTCCTCGCCGCCACGGAGCACGACCTGGGTCCACAGCGTGGTGAAGGCGGTGCCCGAGGTCGCCGGGTGGGCCATCATGATCTGGCCCTTGAGTTCGGGCTTCAGCAGGTCGTCCCAGGTCTGGGGTGCTTCGATGCCGAGGTCGTCGAGGACGGCCTGATTTGAGCAGAAGCCGAGCACGCCGATGTACACGCCGCCCCAGTAGCCGTCGGGATCCATGTAGGCGGAATCGATCTCGGATGCCACAGGGGACTGGTACTGCTCGAGCAGGTCTGCCGACGCAGCCACGTTGTAGCCGTCGACCGGGCCGCCGTGCCAGACATCGAACTCGGGGTTGCTGCGCGCGGATTCCAGACGCGCCACGGCTTCGCCGGAGGCGAGGCGCACGTAGCTGGTGGCCACGCCGGTCTCCTCCTCGAAGGCCGAGACCCAGGCCTGGCACACGTCCTCCTGGTTGCCGCAGGCGACGACGAGGGAGTCCTCGAGCTCGGCGGGGGCAGCAGGATCGCTGGCATCGCCAGCGGCCTGCGTGCCGCCATCGGCCGGCGGTGCGGTTGTCGGCTCGTCTTCAATGGCGCAACTTGTCAGCAGCAATGCCGACACGGCGGCGGCTGCGGCGATGCCTCGCGCGATCCTTGTCATGTTGGTTTCTCCTGTCGAAGGGGGGGCAGCTCATCCGGTGAGGTGAACCCAGGATGAAGACCAGCTAAACAGAAGATGAATGCAAAATGTCCAAAATGGGATCATTTGTCATAGGGGTGTTACCAATCCCCGCAGCCAGGCCGGTCGGCAGCGCCAGTCTCCGAGGACTAACCTGAAGACGTGCTCGGACTACTCGTCTCCTCCCCGCTCCTGACGATCATGATCGTCGTCGCGTTGGGTGCCGCGGTCGGCATGATCCCGTTCGGCCCGCTGCGCTTCGGCGCGGCCGGGGCGCTCTTCGTGGGTCTCGCGCTGGGAGCCCTCGACCCCTCGCTGGGCGACAACCTCGGCAACATCCAGACCTTGGGGCTGGCCCTGTTCGTCTACACGGTCGGGGTCGCCGCCGGCGAGACCTTCTTTGCAGACCTGCGCAGGCAACTGCCGCTCATGGGCTTGGCCCTGGGCGTGGTGGCCGTGGTCACCGTGGTCGCCGTCCTGCTCGGCCGGGCCCTCGACCTGAGCACGGGGTTGATCACCGGCGTCCTCGCAGGCTCACTCACCTCCACGCCCGCCCTCGCCGCGGCGACGGAGGCGACGGGCAGCACGGACGCGGCCGTCGGCTACTCGCTGGGGTATCCGGTGGGCGTCGTGCTGGCGATCATCGTGGTCGCGCTGGTGGTGCAGCGCAAGTGGCCCGGGAGGAGGGACCAGCCGGCGGCGAGCGCGGAGGGAATCGTCGCCGAATCCGTCGAGGTGGACCGCACCACGTCGCAGAGGTCGGTGCCCGGCTGGGCCGACGAGGCCATCAAGATGAGCTACCTGGTCCGCGACGGCCGCACGCGCGTCCTGTCGCCCGGCGAGGACCTCGTGCCCGGCGACCGCGTCCTGGTGGTGGGCTCACCCAACGCGGTCACCCGCGCGGTCGACTTCCTCGGCACCCGCCTGGAGCAGGAACTCACCACCGACCGTGGTTCGGTGGACTTTCGCCGATTCGTCGTGTCCTCCAACGATGTGGCCGGCCGCACCGTCGCCCAACTCAACCTGCCCGGCCGCTACGGCGCGATCATCACCCGTGTGCGCCGCGGCGACGACGACCTCCTCGCCAAGGACGACCTCGTCCTGCAACCGGGGGACCGGGTACTCGCCGTCGGCCCCCAGCAGGACCTGGAGGGGATCGGCTCCTTCTTCGGCGACTCCGAGCGCAAGGTCTCCGAGGTCGACGCACTGGCGCTCGGTCTGGGCCTTGTGCTCGGCCTCCTCCTCGGTGCCATCGTCCTGCCCCTGCCCGGCGGCGTCGAATTCTCGCTGGGCCCCGCAGCAGGCCCGCTGCTGGTCGGCATGGTTCTGGGGGCCGTCCACCGCACCGGCCCGCTCATCTGGTCCATCCCGCTCTCGGTGAACCTCACGATCCGCCAACTCGGCCTCCTGTTGTTCCTCGCGACGGTGGGGCTGGCATCCGGGCCCATGTTCGCGGAGCAGGCGCTCACGGGCACTGGCGTGCGCGCTGGCGGCCTCGCCGCGGCCATCGTGCTGGTGTCCGCAGTTGCCTTCATGGCAGGCGTGTGGACCATGGGCCTCTCCGCACCGAGGGCCGCGGGCGGCTTCGCCGGCTACATCGGCCAACCGGCCATCCTCGCGTTCGCCAACGAGCGCGTGACGGACGACCGGATCGAGGCCGGGTACGCGGCACTCTTCGCGCTGGGGATCATCGCCAAGATCGTCGCGGTCCAGGTCATCGCCGCACTGCTGTGAGCACCTCAGCGTGCCGGGGAGGTGCCGTGGCGCGGCGGCGGGTAAGGTGGGTAGCCGTCGGTCGGTCGAGGTGGAGGTTGGTTGTCAGTGGCTGAGAATTTCGTTCACCTGCACTGCCATACGGAGTTCTCGATGCTGGACGGGGCGGCCCGCATCAACGAGCTCTTCAAGGGCGCAGAGCAGATGGGCATGCCGGCCCTGGCCATCACGGACCATGGCAACCTGTACGGCGCCTACGAGTTCTACAAGGCCTCCAAGAACTACGGCGTCAAGCCCATCATCGGCCTCGAGGCCTACCTCACCCCCCGCACCCACCGCTCGGAGCGCAAGCGCGTCCAGTTCGGCGACGGCACCGGCGACGACGTGGCCTCCAAGGGCGCCTACACGCACATGACCCTGTGGGCCGCCAACAACCACGGCATGCACAACCTGTTCCGCCTCTCGACGCGCTCGTCGCTCGAGGGCTTCTTCTACAAGCCGCGTGCGGACCGCGAGCTCCTCAACGAGTACGGCAAGGGCCTCATCGGCACGACTGGCTGCCCATCAGGCGAGGTCCAGACGTTCCTGCGGCTCGGCCAGTACGAGAACGCCAAGGCCGCAGCCGGGGAGTTCCGCGACATCTTCGGCGAGGGCAACTTCTACGTCGAACTGATGGACCACGGCCTCGAGATCGAGACCCGCGTGCGCAAGGACCTCCTGCGCCTCTCGAAGGACCTGAACCTGCCCCTGGTGGCCAGCAACGACCTCCACTACGTGCACGCCCACGACGCGGACGCCCACGACACACTGCTCTGTGTCTCGGCAGGCTCCCGCAAGGCGGAGCCCAACCGCTTCAAGTTCGACGGCAACGGCTACTACCTCAAGTCCGCCGAGGAGATGCGCTCCCTGTTCCGGGAACTGCCAGAGGCCTGCGACAACACGCTCGCCATCGCCGAGCGGATCGAGACCAACTTCGACGAGGGCATGGGCACCTACATGCCCAAGTTCCCCGTCCCCGAGGGCGAGACCGAGGACACCTGGTTCCACAAGGAGGTCGAACGCGGCCTCCACGAGCGCTACAAGGGCAACATCTCCCAAGAGGTGCGGGAGCGCGCCGAGTTCGAGACCAGCATCATCGCCTCGATGGGCTTCACCGGTTACTTCCTCGTGGTCGCAGACTTCATCAACTGGGCGAAGAAGAACGGCATCCGGGTGGGCCCCGGCCGAGGCTCCGGCGCGGGATCCATCTGCGCCTATGCGCTGCGGATCACGGATCTGTGCCCGCTCCAGCACGGCCTGCTGTTCGAGCGGTTCCTCAACCCGGAGCGCGTCTCGATGCCCGATTTCGACATCGACTTCGATGATCGCCGTCGCGGCGAGGTCATCCACTACGTGTCGGACAAGTACGGCTCCGACAAGGTCGCCCAGATCATCACCTACGGCTCCATCAAGGCCAAGGCAGCCGTCAAGGACGCCGCCCGCGTCCTCGACATGCCCTTCGCCATCGGCGAGCAGATCTCCAAGGCCATGCCCGCCGACGTGATGGGCAAGGGCGTGCCGCTGGCGGACCTGTTCAACGAGCAGCACAAGCGCTACGCAGAGGGCAACGAGTTCCGCGAGCTGTACCAGGGCTCACCCGACGTGCGCACCGTCGTCGACACAGCCAAGGGCCTCGAGGGCCTCAAACGCCAGTGGGGAGTCCACGCGGCGGGCGTGATCATGAGTTCGGACCCGCTCATCGACATCATCCCGTTGATGAAGCGCGAGGCCGACGGCGCCATCATCACCCAGTTCGACTACCCGGGCTGCGAGTCCCTCGGCCTCATCAAGATGGACTTCCTGGGGTTGCGCAACCTCACCGTCCTCGACGACGCGGTGCGCAACATCAAGCTGAACCGGGACTTCGACCTCGACCTCGACGAACTCGTCGAGGACATGACGGACAAGGCCTCCTACGAGCTGCTGGCCAGCGGCGACACGCTGGGCATCTTCCAGCTCGACGGCGGCGGCATGCGCACGCTGCTGCGCCAGATGCAACCCGACAACTTCGAGGACATCTCCGCAGCCCTCGCCCTGTACCGGCCCGGCCCGATGGGCGCCCAGTCCCACACCAACTACGCGCTGCGCAAGACCGGCCTCCAGGAGATCGTGCCGATCCACCCGGAGCTCGAGGAGCCGCTCAAGGACATCCTCGACACCACCTACGGCCTCATCGTCTACCAGGAGCAGGTCCAGCAGATCGCCCAGCGCGTCGCCGGCTACTCGCTCGGCAAGGCCGATCTGCTGCGCCGAGCCATGGGCAAGAAGAAGAAGGAAGTCCTCGACGCGGAGTTCGTGCCCTTCTCCGAAGGCATGAAGGCCAACGGCTACTCCCCGGGCGCCATCAAGGCGCTGTGGGAGATCCTCGTCCCCTTCTCCGATTACGCCTTCAACAAGGCCCACACCGCCGCCTACGGCGTCATCTCGTACTGGACGGCCTACCTCAAGGCCAACTATCCCGTCGAGTACATGGCCGCCCTCCTGCAGTCCGTGCGCGACGACAAGGACAAGTCGGCGATGTACCTCGCCGAGTGTCGCCACATGGGCATCGAGGTGCTGCCGCCCGACGTGAACTCCTCCGAGGTCATGTTCACGCCCGTCGGCGAACACATCCGCTTCGGGCTGGGCGCCGTGCGCAACGTCGGCGACAAGGTGGTCACCGCCTGGGTGGAGGAGCGCAAGAAGCTCGGCCCC
The DNA here is from genome assembly GCA_012837465.1 of Propionibacterium sp. Lineage (GTDB taxonomy): Bacteria > Actinomycetota > Actinomycetes > Propionibacteriales > Propionibacteriaceae > Arachnia. The sequence goes on from DURG01000309.1 coordinate 12,178, forward strand.
GCCGAGGACTTCTACGACTTCCTCGACAAGGCACCGCTGCTCATGTGCAACAAGCGCGTCGTCGAGTCCCTGATCAAGTCCGGCGCCTTCGACGAGATGGGCCACACCCGCCGCGCGCTGATGGGCATCTTCGAGAACGCCGTGGACTCGGTGATCGACCTCAAGCGCAACGCCGAACACGGTCAGGACGGCTTCGACTTCGGCTTCGACATGGACGGGGGAGAGGCCACCTCCAGCATGCGCGAGGTCGTCCCCGAGGTCGACGAGTGGGACCGCCGCACGAAGCTGGGCTTCGAGCGCGAGATGCTCGGCCTCTACGTCTCCGACCACCCCCTCAACGGCCTGGAGCACGTGCTGCAGTCCAACTCGGAGCGCTCGATCGCCTCGGTCGCCTCGACGGAGGGCTACCGCGGCCCGACGAAGGTCTGTGGCCTCATCACCGCGGTCAACCGCCGGGTCAACAAGGCCGGCAACATCTGGGCCATCATCACGGTGGAGGACCTCACCAGTTCGCTGGAGGTCACCGTCTTCCCCCGCGTCTACGACCAGGTGGCGCAGTACCTCGAACCCGACACCATCGTCGCGGTCAGCGGCATCGCCGAGGACGGCGAGGATCGCGGCCGGATGCGCGCGCAGCAGCTCGTCACCCCCCACGTCAGCGCCGAGGGCAACGTCGGCCCGCTGGCCCTTTCGCTGCCCGCCGTGCGCTGTACGCCGGGGGTGGTCAACCGGCTCAAGGACATCCTCGCCCAGTACCCGGGCTCGGCCGAGGTGCACCTCAACCTGCGCACCGGTGGCAAGATCAAGACGTTCCGGCTCGGCGACGGATTCCGCGTCGATCTGACTTCCGCGTTGTTCGCAGACCTCAAGGCGGTCCTCGGGCCGGCCTGCGTGGGCATGGGAAGGGGTGCAGATGTCTGATGGCCTGCTCGTGGTCACCCGCCGCAGCCAGCTGGCGGAGCTCTGGGACAACGACTGGTGGCGCCTCATCGTCTTCGTGGCGGCGTCAGTCCTCCTCGGCGCGCTCGGCGGCCTGATCTGGGCGAGCGCGGCACCGAGGCCCACCTACCTCATCCAGGACGACCTCACCGCACTCATCTCCGAGCGCGGGCAGGCCACCATGGTCGGCGCCGACGTCAGCTTCGTGCTCATCGCCAGCCTCATCGGCTTCCTGATCGGAGCTGTCGGGTGGTTCGTGCTCTCGCGCCGCGGCTGGCTCGTGATCGTCGGCACCGTCGTGGCGGCCGGGCTCGCGGGCCTCATGACCTGGCGCCTCGGGCTGGTCATCAGCGGCGAGGACTTCGCCCAACGGCTTGCCTC
>DURG01000310.1 GCA_012837465.1 Propionibacterium sp.
AGTTGGCCAGCGACAACTGGACGGTCAAGATCCTCGCGTTCATCGCGGTCCTCATCGCAAGCATCAACGTGTTCGGCGGTTTCACCGTCACGCACCGCATGCTCAACATGTTCCGGAAGGCCTGAGATGCTGAGCAACTTCATCGACGCCACCTACATCGCCGCCGGCCTCATGTTCATCCTGGCGCTCGCCGGGCTGAGCAGGCACGAGACCGCCAAGAAGGGCAACGCCTTCGGCATCATGGGCATGGTCTTCGCGATCGTCGCCACCAACTTCGCCATCGCCTACACCGATTACGCAAATCACAACCTGCAGCCCGTTTCGGCGGCCATGCTGTACGCCGCCATCGGGATCGGCGCGATCATCGGCATCTGGCGCGCCCGGAAGGTCGAGATGACCGGCATGCCCGAGCTCATCGCCCTGCTGCACTCCTTCGTCGGCGCGGCGGCCGTGCTCGTCGGCTACAACGTCTACCTCGACAACCCCAACGCCGACGCGTTCCACACCATCGAGGTCTACCTCGGCGTGTTCATCGGCGCGGTCACCTTCACCGGCTCGATCGTTGCCTGGGGCAAGCTCAACGGCCGCTTCGCCTCGAAGCCGCTCACGCTGCCCGGCCGCCACTGGCTGAACCTCGGCATCGTGTTCGCGCTCGTGCTGCTCGGCGTGTGGTTCGTCGCCACGCACTCGATCATCCCGCTGGCCCTCGCAACGATCCTGTCACTGCTGCTGGGCATCCACCTCGTCGCGGCCATTGGCGGCGCTGATATGCCCGTGGTCGTATCGATGCTGAACTCGTACTCCGGCTGGGCCGCCGCGTTCGCCGGCCTGATGCTCGACATGAGCGTGCTGGTCATCACCGGGGCCCTCGTCGGCGCCTCGGGCGCGATCCTGTCCTACATCATGTGCAAGGCCATGAACCGCTCCTTCATCTCCGTCATCCTCGGCGGCTTCGGCGACGACACGTCCGCCGTCGTCGGAGGCGCCGACGGCGAACACAGGGAGATGTCGACGGCAGAGGTGGCGGACCTGCTGGCTGACGCCAAGAGCTGCATCATCGTGCCCGGCTACGGCATGGCAGTTGCGCAGGCGCAGTATCCCGTCGCGGAGCTGACCGAGGCACTGCAGGCGCGGGGCTGCCACGTGCGCTTCGGCATCCACCCCGTCGCGGGCCGCCTGCCGGGCCACATGAACGTGCTGCTCGCCGAGGCCCACGTCCCCTACGACATCGTCGAGGAGATGGACGAGATCAACGACGACTTCCCGGAGACTGACGTCGTCCTCGTCATCGGCGCCAACGACACCGTCAACCCCGCCGCGGAGGAACCCGGCCTGCCCATCTCGGGCATGCCCGTGCTCAAGGTGTGGGAGGCCGGCACCGTCGTCGTGTTCAAGCGCTCCATGAGCGCCGGCTACGCGGGCGTGCAGAACCCGCTGTTCTTCAAGGAGAACACGGTGATGTGCTTCGGCGACGCCAAGGCCAGCGTCTCGGCGATCAACGCCTCCCTGCCGGCGGCGATCAACGCCTGACGTCAGAAGCCGAGCTTGCGGGCCTCCGCCCGGATGTGGTTGGCGCTCTCGCGCAGCTTCTGCAGCTCGCGTTCGTTGAGGGGGAGCTCCAGCGCGCGGCCCGCGCCGCGGCCGTCGATCATGCGTGGCACCGACATGCACACGCCAGAGATGCCGTGCCAGTCCTCCAGGTGCGCGGAGATGGGCAGCACGGTGTGCTCGTCGCGCAGCACCGCCTGGATGATGCGCGTCCCCGCCAGGCCGATCGCGTAGTTCGTCGCGCCCTTGCCCTCGATCACCTCGTAGGCCGCGTTGACCACCTGGTCGGCGATCCGCTCCCGCACCGAGCTGCTCAGCTGGCCGGTCTGCTGCTCCCACTGCTTCAGCGGCACACCGCCGATGGTCGCGGTGCTCCACAGCGGGGTCTCGGTGTCGCCGTGCTCGCCGGCGATGTAGGCGTGCACATTGCTGACCGCCACCCCGCACTCCTGGGCAACGAGCCAGCGCAGCCGCGACGAGTCCAGCACCGTGCCGGAGCCGAACAGTTGGTGGGCGGGCAGCCCGGAGATCTTCAACGCAGCCTGCGTCGTGACGTCGACGGGGTTGGTCACCATGACGAACACCGCATCGGGCGACTGCTCCACCAGCGGCGGAATGAGCGACTTCATCATCTCGACGGTCTTCGCCGCCAGGTCCATCCGGGTCTCGCCGGGCTGCTGCTTGGCCCCGGCGGCGACCACCACGACGTCCGAGCCGGCGGTGACCGCCACGTCGTCGGAGCCCTCGACGGTGACCCGCGGCGGCAGGAACTGGGAGCCGTGGGCCAGGTCCAGGGCCTCGGCCCGCACCTTGGCCGCGTTGATGTCCTGCAACGCGACGTGCCCTGCCGCGCCCTTGATCAGGGCCGCGTAGGCCAGCGACGTGCCGACGGCGCCCGCGCCGACGACTGACAGCTTCGATCCCCTTGTCTTCATGCCCCCAGTCTTGCCGATCGGGGCAAGCAACGCACACAGCGAGCGAGGCCCCGCCCCCTTAGCGGGAGCGGGGCCTCACCCGACGTGTGGTTGTCCGGTCAGCTCTGCGCCCCGGTCTCGTCGGTGTAGGCGCGCGCCATCTCCAGGTCGTAGGCGACCTCGCGGTGCTCCGACTGGTCGATGCCACCGGCCTCGTCCTCCGGCGGGATGCGGAAGCCCATGGTCTTGTGGATCACGAAGGCGATGAGGGCGGTCACCACCACGGTGTAGACCATCGTCACGAGGACGGCGACGAGCTGCGCCGACATGATCGAGAAGCCACCGCCGTGGAACAGACCGGCGCGGCCGTCCTCCTGCGTCACGGCCAACAGGCCGATGGCGACGGTGCCCCAGAGGCCGGCGACGAAGTGCAGGCCGACCACGTCGAGCGAGTCGTCGATGCCGAGGCGGAACTTCACGTTGACGGCGAAGCAGCAGATCACGCCGGCGACGATGCCGATGGCGAGGGCACCCAGCGGGGTGACGAAGGCGCAGGCCGGGGTGATCGCGACCAGGCCGGCGACGATGCCCGACGCGGCACCCACCGACGTCATGCGGCCGTCACGCAACTGCTCGGTGCCGAGCCAGGCCACGAGCGCCGCACCGGGGGCGACCAGGGTGTTGACCCAGATGAGTCCTCCCTCGGCGATGGAGCCGGCGGCGCCGCCGTTGAAGCCGAACCAGCCGAACCACAGCAGGGCAGCGCCGAGCATCACGAAGGGGATGTTGTGTGGCTTGTGCAGCGAGGGGGCGAAGCCGGCGCGGCGTCCGATCATCATGGCCAGCACGAGTGCCGCGAGGCCGGCGGCCATGTGGACGACGAGACCGCCGGCGAAGTCGAGGGCCTCGCCCACGACCGAGCCGATGGCCCCTTCGGCGCCCAGAAGGCCACCGCCCCAGACCATGTAGGCCAGCGGCGCGTAGACCAGCGTCACCCAGACCGGCACGAAGACCATCCAGGCCTTGAACCGGGCGCGGTCGGCGACCGCGCCGGAGATCAGGGCGACGGTGATGATGGCGAAGGTCGAGCCGAATCCGACGCCGACCAGTTCCTCACCGGACAGGCCGGTGAGGCCGAAGGCCGTGAGGGGATCGGCCACGATGCCGCCGATGCTGTTGCCGCCGCCGCTCATCGAGTAGCCCCACAGGACCCAGATGACGGCGACGATGCCCATGGCGCCGAAGCTCATCATCATCATGTTGATTGCGGAACGGGCCCGGGAGAGCCCGCCGTAGAAGAACGCCAGACCCGGCGTCATCAGGAGGACCAGTGCGGCCGAGACCATCACCCAGACCTGGGACGCAACCCCCCACATCTCTGCTGCTTCCATTTCGTCCCCGAACCTTTCTCGTGCGCCGCCGAAGCGACTGTTGATGTCATGTCATCGCCCCTCAACGGGAGCGCCGAGTACATACAACGAGACTGGTGTTTCATGGAGGCGAATCTGTTGCAACAGCCTTGTTACGGCGTGCAACGATCTCGCTTCGTGGCGCCGTCGCGCTCCCGGTTCGCTGGCCCGACCGGGGGGCGCCGCGCCCGGGTGACAAGCCAGAACGCTCCCAAGGGCAGCTTCATGCGGCCATCCTCAGGGGTGATTCGGGGATGAATGGGGGCCAAGCCCCTCGTGATCCGTGCCGAAGAGGGGCACACTTGAAGGGGTAACCACGAGATCCAGGGAGGATCCCATGACTGAGCACATCAACGATCGTCACGAGGACAAGCACTTCGGCGACGAGGAAGACTTCGCCGTGAACAAGGACACCGATTCCACCCCGTTCACGAACGACGCGGGACCGGTCGGGGAACCCACGGTCGACGATGCCTTCGACCACGCCGAGGCAACCGCAGAGGGCCGCCACGACACCGTCGACGGCACCGACGCGACCCGCCCCTCCGCTGACCAGCTCGGCCAGAACCTGCGCAAGGCCGCAGAGGACACCGCCTACGCCGCCGTCGGCTTCGTGGGCCTGGTGACCGACAAGGCCAAGGAGTTCTACGAGGACCAGAAGAAGCAGTACGCCGAGGCCCACCCTGAGGCGGATGCCGAACACGGCGCGAAGAACTTCCTCAACCAGCTCAAGGAGCAGCTCGACAAGCTGATCGACGACGTCAACCGCAGCTTCCGCGACCTCGCCGAGCGTGGCCGCACCACCGGCCGGCCCATGGAGGACGAGATGGCCGACAAGGTCGACAACCTCGCCGACGACCTGGACGACGCCGCCAAGCGCGCCGCCGAGAACGTCGAGGAGTTCGGCGAAGGCCGCCCCAACGAGTTCTGACCCGCAACCACAAGACGAGCGGCCGGCACCCATCGGGGTGCCGGCCGCTCGTGCGTGAGGATGATCAGATCATCGGGGTGGTGTGCCAGATGCGCTGCAGGTAGTCACGCATCGAGCGGTCCGAGCTGAAGAAGCCGGTGCGGGCCACGTTGAGAATGGCCGAACGGGTCCACGCCTCCTGGTCCGCGTAGCGCTCCTCGGCCTTGGCCTGGGCGTCCACGTAGCTCTGGAAGTCCGCCAGCGCCATGAAGCGGTCCTGGTTGATCAGGTTCAGCACCACAGAGTCGAACATGTGGCCGTCGCCGCCGGAGAAGTGACCCGAGAGGATCAGGTTCAGGGCGTCGCGCAGGTTCGCGTTGGACTCGTAGTAGGACGTCGGGTCGTAGCCCTTGGCGCCCAGTTCCGCGACCTCCGGCTCATTCATGCCGAACAGGAAGAAGTGGTCGTCGCCCACCAGTTCGCGGATCTCGACGTTCGCGCCGTCGTCCGTGCCGACGGTGAGCGCGCCGTTGAGGGCGAACTTCATGTTGCCGGTGCCCGAGGCTTCCATGCCGGCCAGCGAGATCTGCTCCGACAGGTCGGCGGCGGGGATGAGCTTCTCAGCGAGGGTGACGTTGTAGTTCGCCGGGAAGGCGACCTTCAGGCGGCCCTCGAGCAACGGATCGTTGTTGACGACCTCGGCCACCTTGTTGATCAGGTGGATGGTGTCCTTGGCCATCTTGTAGCCGGGGGCGGCCTTCGCGCCGAACAGCACGGTGCGCGGGGTCACGTCGCTGGCCTTGATCTTGCCGCTGAGGACCTGCTCGTAGATCGACACGATGTGCAGGAGCTTCAGCGACTGGCGCTTGTACTCGTGCAGGCGCTTGACCATGACGTCGACCATGCCGTCGAGGGGCAGGTCGAGGCCGTCCCTCG
>DURG01000311.1 GCA_012837465.1 Propionibacterium sp.
CGTCGACGGTGGTCTCGGCGATGCGCTCCTCGATGGGGTAGGCGAGCATCGCGGGGAACACCTCGGCCATCCAGCGCGGCCCGCAGCTCAGGAACGCCCGCACCGACGCGGCGGCCGATGACAGCGGCTCCTTGAGGGCCGACTGCGCGAACTGCCGGATCACGGTGCGGCCGCGTCGGGAATCCTTGTTGACGACGGGGGAGAGCAGCACGATCCGTGAGGCCAGGTCGGGGTCCTGCGCGGCGGCTTCGACGACCACTTGGGTGCCCATGGAGTGCCCGATCCAGACGGCCTGCTCCACGTTGAGTTCGGTGGCGGCGCGTCTGGCGAGGTGGGCGAACTCGCTGATGCGCAGCACGTCTTCGGGGGAGGGCGTGGAGCCGAAGCCGGGGAGGTTGAGCAGCACGAGTCGCCCGGCCTCGGCGAGCGCGGTGGCCAGTGGTTCGAAGTAGCTCGACGCGACGCCCAGGCCGTGCACCAGCACGTAGGTGTGCTCGGCATCGCCGTCGGTCGTGAGCACCTGCAGTTGGGAGCCGTCGATCTCGATCGAGGTGCTGGTGAGGTGCATCCCCCCAGCGTAATCGCCCTTTCCGGGCTGTGGTAGACAGCAGGGGAGACCTGCCCCCGCCGATCCCAGAGGAATCCATGTCGACTCTGTCCAGCCGCACCGCGCCGGCATCGCGCCCCGATGGGTGGTGGCGCTCGTCCGTCGTCTACCAGATCTACCCGCGATCCTTCTCAGATTCGAACGGTGACGGTATCGGCGACCTCGCCGGCGTGCTCTCCCGCCTCGACCATCTCTCCGAGCTCGGGGTCGACGTGCTGTGGCTCTCGCCGTTCTACCAGTCACCGCAAGTGGACAACGGCTACGACATCAGCGACTACCGCGGCATCGACCCGCTCTTCGGCACCCTCGAACAGTTCGACGACCTCGTCGCCCAGGCCCACGACCGCGGCATGAAGGTGGTCATCGACCTCGTGGTCAACCACACCTCGGACCAGCACCCCTGGTTCCTCGAATCCCGTGAGCCGGGCTCACCCAAGCGGGACTGGTACCACTGGCGGACCGCCCGCCCCGGCCACGAGCCGGGCAACGCAGGGGCCGAACCGGAGGACAGCGCCGCCGCGTTCGCGCCGTCCATCTGGACGTTCGACCCCAAGTCCGGCGAGTACTATCTGGCCCTGTTCAGCCCGGCGCAGCCGGACCTCAACTGGGAGAACCACGAGGTCCGCGAAGCCGTCTACGACATGATGCGCTGGTGGATCGCCCGCGGCGTCGACGGCTTCCGCATGGACGTGATCAACCTCATTTCCAAGCCCGAGGAGCTCACCTCGGGCCGCCCCCTGGCGCCGGACGCCGCGATCCATGCGAAGAGCTTCAACGGGCCGCGCCTCGACGAGTTCCTGCAGGAGATGAACCGGGAGACCGGCCTCAGCGACCTCAACCTGCTCACCGTCGGCGAGATGCCGGGCGCGACGGTGGAGGTCGCCCGCCGCGTCACCGACCCGGAGCGCGGCGAGTTGAACATGGTGTTCACCTTCGAGCACGTCGCCGTCGACGAGGGGCCCGGCGGCAAGTGGGACCTCGCGCCACTGCACGTCCCGCGCCTCAAGCAGAACCTCGCCGCGTGGCAGGAGGGCCTGGCCGGAGTCGGCTGGAACTCGCTGTACTTCGCCAACCACGATCAACCCCGCACCGTCTCCCGGTTCGGCGACGACTCACCCGAGCACCGCGTGAACTCGGCCAAGACCCTGGCGACAGTGCTCCACCTGCACCAGGGCACCCCGTACATCTACCAGGGCGAGGAGTTCGGCATGACCAACGCCCCGTTCACTGAGATCTCCGACTTCGCCGACGTCGAATCCATCAATCACCACACCCTCGCAGTCGCGGCGGGCGTGCCGGAGGAGGACGTGCTGCGCTCGCTGGCCACGAAGGGCCGCGACAACGCACGCACCCCGGTGCAGTGGGATGCCTCCGAGCACGCCGGGTTCACCACCGGGGAGCCGTGGCTGCCCGTGAACCCGAACCACGTGGAGGTCAACGCGGAGGCGGCGCGGCGGGACCCCTCGTCGGTGTTTGCGCACTTCAAGCGCCTGATCGAACTGCGTCACGCCGAACCGGTCGTGCGCGAGGGGCGCTTCGAACTTCTGCTGCCCGAGCACGAGCAGGTCTGGGCCTTCACCCGGACCCTCGACACCGACGCCTGGCTGGTCGTCGCGAACTGCTCCTCGGAACCGGTCGAGGTGCCGAGGGAGGCACTGCCCTCCGTGGACGGCGCCGAGCTGGTTCTGGGTACGCACCCGGACGGTGACCCGTCGTTCCTCGCCCCGTGGGAGTCGAGGATCCTGCGGCTGGCGCGTTAGCCTCAGCCCATGCGTGCCGCGGCGAACTCGTCCTCCGGCGGCAGGTGCGTCTTCGGCGGCTCCTTCACGAAGATGGCGAAGATCAGGCCGATGAACAGCACGACGACGACGCCGAGGATGCCCCAGTACTGCGCGGAGTCCTCTGTGCCGCCGACGACGGCGACGCCCAGCGCGATCGCCAGGCCGAACATCAGCGGGGAGAGGAAGCTGACGGCGCGCCCGGTGGTGGCGTAGAGGCCGAACATCTCGCCGCTCATGCCCTCGGGGATGAGGCGCGCGAGCAGCGAGCGGCTGGCCGACTGTGCGGGGCCGACGAAGATCGTGAGCGACAGGCCCAGCGCCCAGAACACAGGCTTGCCGCCCTCGTGGAGGAAGAAGATGCCCAGTCCCAGCAGCACGAGGCACACCAGCGAGAACACGATGACCTTCTTGGGGCCGATCTTGTCGTCGACCAGCCCGAACAGGATGGTGGCCACGCCGGCCACCACGTTGGCGACCACGCCGAAGATGACGACCTCACCGAATTCGAAGTCGAACGAGCCCTCCGCCAGCACGCCGCCGAAGGCGAAAACGCCGGCCAGGCCGTCGCGGAACAGGGCGGCGGCGATCAGGAAGTAGAGGGTGTTGGGGGAGACCCGCCACAGGCGCTTGATCGAGGCGAACAGCGCCTTGTAGGAGCCGACGATGCCCAGCGACTCACCGGGATGCGTGGGCGGCTTGTCCTTCAGGGAGCGGAAGATCGGGATGGTGAACACGATGGTCCAGATGCCGCACAGGATCATCGACAACCGCACCTGATCCGCGTCGAAGCCGGTGCCCATCAGCGCGATGATCACCAGGAGGATCGTGATGCCGCCGAGGTAGCCCAGCCCCCAGCCGAGGCCGGAGACGCGGCCCACGTTGCGCGGCGTGGAGACCTGGTCGATCGCTGCGTAGTAGTTGACGTTGGCGATCTCCGAGACGACGTTGCCGGCGCCCAGCAGCAGCGCGCCCAGCAGGAAGTACTCCGGCGCGGGCGCCACGAAGTACATGGCCATGCAGATGGCCGCCAGCAGCCAGGTCTGCCACCGCAGGTGGAACATGCGCTTGCCGGAGCGATCGGAGCCCTGCCCCAGCACCGGGGCGAGCAGCGCGATGAACAGGCCGGCCAAGCCAGTGGCCCAGGCCAGCTTCATCGTGACCTCGTCCTTGGGGCCGAAGGCCGAGCTCGTCAGGTACACCGAGAACACGAACGTGGTGATGACGGTGGCGAACGGCTGCGTGCCCCAGTCCCAGAATGCCCAGGAGAGGACCTTGCCCTTCGAGGCCTTCGTCGACGACAGGGCACCGCCCGTCTGGGGCGCAGGGGTGATGTCGGGAACTGCGGAGTTGCTCACCCGCGCACCTTAACCCCCTCAGGTGAACTTTCGTCGAAGTCGCCCATACTCGCCACAAGCCACCCCTAGGGGTGAACACCCAATGCTCGTCACGCGCGCGCAGAAGCACTAGTGTCGACATGTGGGCCACCGCCCACCCTCAACTGAACCAAGGAGGAACCATGCGAATCGGTTCTGCCATTGTCCTGATGGCCATCGGCGCCATTCTGGTGTGGGCAGTCAACGTCGATGATGTTCCCTACGTGGACATCAACGTCATTGGCTACATCCTGATCGCCGCCGGCGTCATCGGCCTCATCTGGGCGCTGCTCGCCTCCAACCGCAGCCGCGTCACCGAATCCCGCACGCTCCAAGACCCCAACACGGGCGAGACCGTCCACCGCGCCGAGTCGCACGACGGCCTCTGATCCACCACTCCAGGCCCGGTCCGGCCCCCTCCCGGCTTGGGAGGGGGCCGTTCTGCCTTGGTGGGGGTCGACCAGTCTTGGACGATAGTTTTTGTGGGGTGCTTCCAAGTTGTAAGGTGATGGATGCAGCCATAGGAACCCCACCGGCGCCCACGACGGTCGCACGGTGAGCAAATGAAAGGCATACGCATGACCGACAACGGAGTCCTCAAGCATGGGGATCTCGAACTCGATCTGCCGATCGTAGAGGCCACGGAGGGCAACAACGGTTTCGACGTCAGCAAACTGCTCGCGACGACGGGCATGACGACGCTCGATCCGGGCTTTGTGAACACAGCGTCGTGTACCTCAGCCATCACCTTCATCGACGGTGACAAGGGCGTCCTGCAGTACCGCGGATACCCGATCGAGCAGCTCGCAGAAAAGGCAACCTTCATCGAGGTGGCCTACCTCCTCATCTACGGGGAACTCCCCAGCCAGAGCGAACTGGACGAGTTCTACGAGAAGATCGCCCGCCGCATGATGCTCGACGAGCGTCTGCGCGAGCTGTACCGCAGCTTCCCGCGCGGTGCGCACCCCATGCAGGTGCTGTCGGCCGGCGTGACCGCGCTGGGCGCCTTCCACCGCGACCACCTCGACCCCCACAACGCGGACCACGTCGAGGAGTCCACACTCCGCCTGCTCGGCTCCATGCCGACCCTGGCCGCGTACGCCTACAAGTCGTCCATCGGCGAGCCCTTCCTGTACCCGCAGACCAAGCTCGGCTACGTCGAGAACTACCTGCGCCTCTCCTTCGGCACGCCGCAGGAGGACTACGAGCTCGACGAGGACATCGTCCGCGCGTTCGAGACGCTCTTCATCCTGCACGCGGACCACGAGCAGAACGCCTCCACCTCGACGGTTCGCCTCGTGGGTTCGGCAGACGCCAACATCTACGTGTCGATGAGCTCGGGCGTCAACGCCCTGTCCGGCCCGCTGCACGGCGGCGCCAATCAGGCCGTGCTCGAGATGCTGCGCGAGATCAGCGCCGAGGGCCTCGACATCAAGGAGTTCGTCTCCCAGGTCAAGGACAAGAAGTCGGGCGTCAAGCTCATGGGCTTCGGTCACCGCGTCTACAAGAATTACGATCCGCGGGCCAAGATCATCAAGGGCCACACGGACACGCTGCTGCGCAAGACCGACAAGAACAACCACTTGCTCGACATGGCGCTGGAGCTGGAGGAGACGGCGCTCAACGACGAGTACTTCATCGAGCGCAAGCTCTACCCCAACGTGGACTTCTACACCGGCCTGATCTACGAGGCCATGGGCTTCCCGCCGGCGCACTTCACGGCGCTGTTCGCCCTGGGCCGCCTCCCCGGTTGGATCGCCCAATGGCGTGAGCAGCACGCTGACCCGAAGCGCAAGATCGGCCGCCCGCGCCAGATCTACATCGGCGAGAAGGAACGCGACTACGTTCCCATCAACGAGCGCTGATCCGTACGGTTCTGTGCGAGGCCCCGCGGGTTTATCCGCGGGGCCTCGTGCATTGTGTCGGGAACCAGGGCGAGGGGTTGGTTGGCGGGCCGTCAGCCGGCGGTGGGGTCGTCGGCGGGCTGGCCGACCTCCAGAATCTGCAGCGCCCCGGTGGGGCAGTTGGCCACCGTGGTGCGCAGGCGTTGCTCCAACGCCGGGGCATCCGCTGTCGTGGGGTTGATCCACGGCCGCTTGGCCGTGTCGAACACCTCAGGCATGTTGCGCACGCACTGGCCGTTGTGGTTGCACAGCGCCGAGTCGAAGGTGACGTCCACCAGTGGGCCGGTGTAGCGCTTGCGGCCATGGGTCGGGGTGTCGCGATCCGATGCCGGACGGGCGACGGCGACGGCGCCGATCATCTCCCCCTCACTGTTGCGCAGAGCGGCAAAGGTCATGTCGATGTAGATGGACCCGCCGTCCTCCGTGAGGGACTTCGTACGGCGCGCGGAGCCGTCGGAGGCCAGGCGCCCACGATCCATGGCGGAGGTGAAGCCGCGGTGGTGACCTTCGCGGAGCCTCGGCGGGATCATGAAGTCCACGTCGCGGCCGATGGCGAACTCCTGGGACCACCCGAACAGGTCGACGCACGCCCTGTTCCAAGCCCGCACGAGCCCGGCCTCGTCGATGACGATGATCGCGTCCGTGGCGCTGTCCAGTGCCCAGGCGGCCAGTTCGCCGGTGAGCACGCCGTCGGGAGTGGTCCAGTCAGCCATGCTGCCATCATCACCCACTCGGCCCGATTAGTCCATACCCTTTGTGCAAACCGGTCCCTGAGTGTCGCGCCCGGCTCCTTCGTCGCGGGGCACGCTCAGGACCGGCTGCGGTCCGTCCACCACTGCCGGAGCAGCTCGACGGCGTCATCGTGGGGGATGGGGCCGTGGTCCGTGCGGTGCTCGAGCAGGAACTTGTAGGCCTCGCCCACCTCGCGGCCGGGCTTGAGGCCCAGGACCGCCATGATCTCCGTGCCGTCGAGGTGCGGGCGCAGGGAGTTGAGCTCCTCCTGTTCGGCGAGTTCGTCGATGCGCCACTCGAGCTCCTCGTAGGCACGGCGAAGTTTTGTGGCCTTGCGCACGTTGCGCGTGGTGCAATCCGCGCGGGTCAGGATGTGCAGGCGCTCCAGCTCGTCTCCGGCGTCGCGGACGTAGCGGCGCACGGCCGAGTCGCTCCAGCCGCCGTCGGCATAGCCATGGAAGCGTAGGTGGAGGTCGATGAGCTTGGCGACCGACTTCACCACGGCCGTCGGGTAGGTGAGGGCCTTGAGTCGTTTGGTGGCCATCTTGGCGCCGACGACGTCGTGATGGTGGAAGGTCACCTTCGAACCCTCGAAGCGACGCGTGGGCGGCTTGCCGATGTCGTGCAGCAGCGCGGCGAGCCGGTTGACGATGTCAGGCTCGTGGCCGCGGTCCTTCTCCAGCGCGATCGCCTGATCCAGCACGGTCAACGAGTGCTGGTAGACGTCCTTGTGGTGCGCGTGCTCGTCGACCTCGAGGCGCAGCGCCGGCACCTCGGGGATGATGATGTCGGCGATGCCGGTGTCCACCAGAAGGTTCAGGCCTTCGCGGGGCTCGTCGGTCAGCAGCAGGCCGGTGAGCTCGGTTTGGATGCGCTCAGCGGAGACGATCTCGATGCGGCCGGCCATGTCCGTCATGGCCTTGACCACCTCGGGGGCCACCATGAAACCCAGCCTCGACGCGAAGCGGGCGGCGCGCATCATGCGCAGCGGGTCGTCGGAGAAGCTGATTTCGGGGGTCGACGGCGTGCGGATCATTCGGTCGGCGAGATCTTCCAGGCCGCCGTAGGGGTCGACGAACTGGCGGGTGGCCACGTTGATGGCCATGGCGTTGATGGTGAAGTCGCGGCGGACGAGGTCTCCGTCGAGGGTGTCGCCGAAGTTCACCTCGGGCTTGCGGGAGTCACTCCTGTAGAGGTCCGCCCGGTAGGTGGTGACCTCGATCTGCCATTCCTGGCCGTCGGCCTTCTTGAGGGCGCCGATCGTGCCCCACTCCTTGCCGATGTCCCAGGTGGACGGCGTGAAGGCCTTCAGGAGTTCGTGGGTCTCGTCCGGGCGGGCGGAGGTGGTGAAGTCCAGGTCGTGACCCAGTTGCCCGAGGAGGGCGTCGCGGACGGAGCCGCCGACGAGGTACAGCTCATGGCCGGCCTGCCGAAACAGCCTGCCGAGGTCGTCGATGACCGGCGCGATGCGCAGGAGTTCCTGCATCGCGTTGGTCTGGGCGGTGGTCAAACTGGGCACGGGGCTCCATCTTACGCCGCGACATGGCGACGGGCACCTCGGCGTCGCGCCGGGGTGCCCGTCTTGTTGGGGGGTGTGCGGTCAGGCCGCGCCGTGCGTGCAGTCAGGGCAGGTGCAGTTCTCGCACTGGCAGGTCTCGCACGCGCAGTTCGGGCCGCAGTTCTGGCAGCGGCAGGTCTTCTCGTCCATGTTGCATCCCTCATCCAGGGTGTCATCCCACATTAATCCGCCCGTCTGGGCGGGGGTAGCCCCCTTGCGGGTGGGAGCTGCGGGCAGAATGAGTGCCATGCCTGATCTCTGGGAGAAGCTGGTGCTCGCCGGTGTCGTCATCTTCGTCGCGCTCGCACTGCGCCTCGTCCTCACCTTCGTCATCCGCCGCTCGGTGCGCACGCTGGTGTCCCGCGCGCAGGAGCGACCGGGAGAGCATGAGGACTTCGGCGACCACGCCCGTCGCATCCTGGCCCGCGCAAGCGGCATCAGCCGCGAGCGGCACCGCCAACGCATCGAGACCCTGGGCTCCCTCCTGCGCAACGTGGTCGACGTCGTGCTCACGGTCGTGGTGGTGCTCACGGTGCTGGCCATCTTCGGGGTGCCGATGGCGCCGCTCGTCGCCTCTGCTGGTATCGGCGGCGTGGCGCTGGGCTTCGGGGCGCAGTCGCTCGTCAAGGACTACCTTTCCGGCATCTTCATGCTCACCGAGGACCAGTTCGGCGTCGGCGACCTCATCCGCGTGGGTGACCTCACGGGCACCGTGCAGGAGGTCAGCCTGCGCGTCACGAAGCTGCGCGACGCCACCGGCACCGTCTGGTACGTCCGCAACGGCGAGGTGCTCACCTTGGGCAACGTGTCCCAGGGCTACTCCACGGCCACGATCGACATCCCGGTGGCCATCGACGAGGACCCGGAGCGGGTGCAAGACATCCTGCGCACCGCCGTCGGCCGGATGAACGAGGAGCCTGAGTACGCGGATCAGTTGCTGGAGCCGCCGTCGGTGCTGGGCGTGGGATCGATGGAGGGCGGCACCATGACGGTGCAGGTGCTCATCAAGACCGGCCCCAACCAGCAGTGGGGACCGATGCGGGCCGTGCGGGGTCGCGCCCAGCGGGCCCTCGCCGAGGCCGGCATCCGCGGCCCGATCCTCCCCGGCGGCGCTGGGGGTGCCCAAATCTAGATTTGCGCTGCCTGACGCTCGCAAATCTAGATTTGGGCACCTTCGCGAACGCCCAGGATTCGGTTTGGTTGAGCCTTCGATTTACTCTGGAAGATGGCGGTTCTCCGGAATCGACGGTGGAGTAGAGGCGGAAGAGGACGCATGGCAACCACGAAGAAGACCGCGAAGCGGGCCCCGAAGCGGGCGCAGAAGTCGCGCGCCCGGAAGTTCTGGGGCCGCCTCGGCGTGACCGCATTGGTGCTGTTCATCATCGGCGGCCTCGCCGGCCTTGGTGGCTTCATCTTCCTCTACAGCACCACGAACCTGCCGGATCCCAACGAGGACTTCACCACCAACACCACGTTCCTCTACTACGAGGACGGCCGCAACCAGATGGGCTCGCTCGCGGTGCAGAACCGCGTCACCATCCCCTATGACCAGATGCCGCAACTCATGAAGGACGCGGTGGTCGCCGCTGAGAACCGCTCCTTCTGGGAGGATCCGGGCTTCTCCGTGACCGGCATGCTGCGCGGTGCGTGGTCGATCGTGCGCGGCGGCGAGGTGCAGGGTGGCTCCACCATCACGCAGCAGTACATCAAGATCTTCTACCTCGACTCGAGCCGCACCATCCAGCGCAAGGTGCGCGAGTTGTTCCTCGCCACCAAGATGGGCCGCGAGGTGCCCAAGGAGCAGATCCTCGAGGGCTATCTCAACACCATCTACTTCGGCCGCGGCGCCTACGGCATCCAGGCCGCCGCCAAGAGCTACTTCCTCAAGGATTCGAAGGACCTCACCGTCGGCGAGTCCGCAGCGCTGGCCGCCATCCTGAACAACCCCGCGGGCTTCAACCCGTCGGGCGGCGAGGAGAAGCGTCAGCGTCTGCTCGGCCGTTACCAGTACGTGCTCGACGGCATGCTCGAGATGGGCGCCATCTCGCAGGCCGAGCACGCCGCCGCGCGCCCGCAACTGCCCGAGTTCCCCGAGGTGCCGGTCAACGACCGCTACGGCGGCCCCAAGGGATTCCTCATCAAGATGGTCGAGGACGAGTTGGCCGACAAGGGTTTCTCCGAGGGTGAGATCCAAGGCGGCGGCCTGAAGATCATCACCACGATCAACAAGGCCATGCAGGAGGCCGCGATCCAGGAGGCGCAGAACTACACCGCGCAGGCCGCGGCCGATTCGAGCGACGGCGCGAACCCCGCTGACCTGCACGTGGCCATCACGTCCGTCGACACCTCGACGGGCGGCGTGCTCTCGCTCTACGGCGGGCCGGACTACGTCGACAACTCCCGAAACTGGGCGACGACGCCCCGCCCCGCGGCCTCGACCTTCAAACCCTTCGCCACCGTCGCCGGCCTGCGCAACGGGTTCTCGCTGAAGTCGATCTTCAACGGCGACACCTTCACGCCCCGCGGCGACACCCGCACCATCAACAACCAGGCCAACCAGCAGTACGGCCCGGTCACGCTGCGCAAGGCCACCGCGGATTCGATCAACACCGCATTCGTCGACCTCACCCAGCAGATGGACAACGGCCGCGACGAGGTGATCAAGGCCGCCGTCGACGCCGGTGCCCCGGAGAGGCCCGAATGGGCGGAGTCCGGCAGCCGCATCGCGCTGGGCTTCGGCGAGGTCAGCCCGGTCAACATGGCCAATTCCTACGCGACGCTCGCCAACTCGGGGAAGCGCAACGCCACCCACATCGTCAAGCAGGTCATCGACCGCGACGGCGCCGTGATCTACGAGGCCGAGGCCCCCAACGAGCAGACCATCGACGCGAACGTCGCCGCCAACGTGACCGATTCGCTGCGCTCCGTCGTCGAGGAGGGCACTGGCCGACGTGCGCAAGAGCTGGGCCGCCCCGTCGCGGGCAAGACCGGTACCAACGGCATCGACGAGACCATCACGTCGGCCTGGTTCGTGGGCTACACCAAGCAGGTCTCGACGGCGGTGCTGTACGTCGCCGGCGACGGTGGCAACGCGGACCTGCGCCCCTTCAAGCGCCCCCAGGACCGCACGTTCTACGGTTCCAGCTACCCGCTGATGACCTGGGTCGACTACATGGTGCGCGCCACCGAGGGCATGGAGGTGCTCGACTTCGACGAGCCCAAGGAGATCAGGGCCGACCAGGGCGAGGTGGCCGAGACCTCCCAGGCTCCGGAGCCGGAGGAGGAGCCCTCGCCGTCGCCCACGGAGACCGAGACGGAATCGCCTTCGCCGTCCCCGTCTCCGACGCCCGAGGAGACCGTGACGGAGGAGCCGACGCCGGAGCCCACCCCGACGCCGACTCCCACCCCGACGCCCACCCCTGAGCCCACTCCCGAACCCGAGCCCACCCCGACGCCGGAGCCCCCGGTGGAACCGACGCCGACGCCCACTCCGACGGTCGACGACGGGGGCGACGCTGCGGCTCAGCCCGGCGGCTGATCGACCGGATACAGTGAGCGCGTGAGGAACGCGCTGCTGCCGGGGCTGGGCGGCCCCATGGGTAGGCACGCCCGCCCGAGCGGCATGTGGTTCAACCCGCTGCCGTGGGCGTTCCTCCTTGCCACCGTCACCTTCCTGGTGCTGTTCCTGCGACACGTGCCCTGCGTGCAGACGGCGCCGAACCAGGAGCTCGACGTCTATTCGCTGCTCTGCTACTCCGACATCCAGACGACGTTCCTCGGACAGGGCTTCGGCCGCGGGGCCTCACCGCTGGGCGCCGAGAGCATGCTGTTCTCTCCGCTCATCGCAGCGGCGATCCTCGTCACCCGCAAGACCGCGACGGCCGTCTTCGACGCCCCGATTCGCCGCAGCGCCACCCTCGGGCAACAGATCGAGGCCAGCACCACCTTCTTCGGCATCACCACGTTGGGGCTGTTCGCCTGCTTCCTGCTCCTCGTGGCCAGCTTCGTATGGCTGGGCCGCCGCCGGCCCGGCCGGAAGTCCTGGGATGCGCTGCTGCTGGCGGCCTCGCCCATCGTGCTGGCCTCCGGCCTGATCAGTTGGGACCTGGTGCCCATCACCATCACCGCCGTCGGCCTGGTTCAACTGGCCCGACGGCGCACCGTCGAGGCCGGCATCGTGCTGGGCCTGGCAGCCTGCGCTGGCACGATGCCCATCGCGGTCATCTTGGCCGTGTTCGTCGCCGCCGGGCTGCGTGGCGGATGGCGCAAGTCGATGGCGTTCCTGGTGCCCGCCGTCGTCACGTTCTTCGCGGTGCACCTGCCGCTGTTGCTGGAGGACTTCGGCCGCGTCTACGCGTTCTATCACCAGGAGATCAACGGGGAGACCGGATACGGCTCCGCCTGGTACGTGATCGAGTTGATGACCGGTTTCAAGGTGCGGGCCGCGGGGTCGCTGGGGTTCGCGCTGCTCATCCTCGCGCTGGCGGTGCTGATCGCCTACCTCTACGTTGCGCGGAAGCGCCCGCGGGTTGGCTCGCTGATCGCGGTGGTCATCCTGCTGACGGTGATCCTGGGCCCGTCGTTCACGCCGCAGACGTCCCTGTGGGTGCTGTTCGCAGTGCTGGTGGCGCGCCCCTTCCGCATGGAACTCGTGGCGCTCACCATCACCCAGGTGGCCCATTACGTCGCGATCTGGGGTTGGCTGGGCGGCTGGCTGACCACCAACCAGAACGGCCCCTACGTGCTGTACTGGCTGGCGATCATCTGCCGCGTGCTCGTCGAGGCATGGATCCTGGTCGAGGTGATGCTCGACATCGCCAACCCCTACCGCGACACCCTGCGCTCGCCAGACCTGCCGGACCCCATCGGCGGAGTGCTCAACGACGGCGAGATCGTGAGGCAGCCGCCCACGCCCCATCACGCAGCTCTGGAGGACGAGCTCGCCGGCTACGAGCGCCCCACCGCAGCCCCCTGATGGGTCCCGAGTGCCTCGCGGGTGCCGGGCCCAACCCTGTGCGACCTGATCCGCGAGTTGTATCGAGGGACTATGAGCCCTCAGGCCAATCGTCCGGGGTGTCCTTGCCGCCCTCGACGACGTTGTGCTCCTTGCGCACATCGTCGATGGAGTCCTTCGGGCGGTAACCCAACTCGAGCATGGTGTTGGTCATGTCCCAGCGGCGGTTCGGATTGTCCGAGATGGCGTAGTAGAGCCCGTAGGTCACGCCGTCGGCCTCGATGGCGCGCCGGAAGATGCGCTCGGTGTCGCCCTCGCTGAGCCACATGGCGTGCAGCACGTCCTCGTCGGCTTCGAGCGGGTCCTCCGCCACCCAGCCGATGCGCAGGGCGATGAACTCCAAGCCGTGCTCGTCGTGGTAGTACCGGCCGAGGGCCTCGCCGAACACCTTCGAGACGCCGTAGAACGAGTCAGGGCGGGGGAGGTGGTGGGGGTAGACCGGCCACTCCTCGTCGCGGTCGTACATGCCCATCGCGTGATTGGACGAGGCGAACACGACGCGGCGCACGCCAGCCTCGCGGGCGGCCTCGAGCACGTTGCGCAGGCCGATGATGTTGGGGCCGAGCACGTCGTCCCAGGTGGCCTCGGGGGAGGCTTCGCCGGCCAGGTGGATGACCACTTCGACGCCGTCCATGAGGGCGAGCACCTCGTCGTAGTCCTCGAGGTCGGCCTTCCGGAGCCGCTCGGCCTGCTCGTCGTTGGCAGGGGTGCGGCCGTGGGGGACCACCTCGTAGTCGGCCATGAGGCGCTCCTCGAGGAGCAGCCCGATGCCGCCAGTGGCCCCCGTGATCAGGATCTTTCGCTTGGAATCAGGCATGACCCCATGGTGTCATGCCTGGTCAAGGGGTGATGCGGAAGCTGGCGGTCAACCCCAGCGGATCTCGTCGGTCACGACGGTGGTCATGCGTGTGGTGACCGGCACCTCGTCGCCGACGTGCACGAGCGGCTCGGTGCCCGGCACGAAGATCATCGAGGAGTGCATGTGCGGGGGCTCGGCGAAGGAGCGCTTCTTCCCGCCGATCGCATACGGCGACAGCGTGCGGCCGACGGCGTCGAGCACGCCCTGGGCCACCGTGACGCCGCGCTGCCTCAGCGAGCGCTGCGGGACGGGTGCGGCCATGGCGACGCCGTGCGCGGTGCCGCCGGAGGCCACGACGATGAAGCCGTCCTTCGGGGCGGGCACGCCGTGGTAGCCCAGCGCCTGTCCCTTCTTGATGGGGTGCACGTCGAGGACGGTGGCGGTGGTGCGGTAGGCCTGCTTGTCGCCCAGCCAGAGGCGCGTGCCCACCCGTAGGTACGTCGGGACGGGCATGCTGGCGGAGAAGGTGCGGTAGTCGTCGACGCTCAGGTGTGAGGCCCAGATGGGGCCGGTGCGGGTCGCGATGCCGGTGTGCGCCAGCCGGTTGGCCTCCTCGAGGGAGCCTGCCGCAGGCAGGTGCACTGCCCAGCCCTCGAACCAGAGTTCGCCGAAATCGTCGGCGGTGAGCTGACGGGGGTCGAGCCCGTGGCGGTGCATCGAGGTCTCGATCTCGACGATGACCCGGGCCGTCGGATGGGACTGGCTGATCGAGCGCAGGTCCTCCGGGCGGGAGACGGTGGTGATGACCTTGGGATCGGTGAGCAGCGCGGTGGCGAGTTGGTCGGCTGGGCGCCAGGGGTTGAGCACGACGACGTCGTCCTCCCAGCCGCCCGACCGCACGGCCGCGACCTCCTGCGCGATGCCGACGGCGATCGTCTGCGCGTCGAGGCGCTTGGCCTCATCAGCGAGGGTGGTGAGCCCGAAGCCGTAGCCGTTGCCCTTGGCCACGGGCACCAGGCCCGGAATCTGCTCCTGGAAGCCCTTGAGGTGGCCGCGCCAGCGGCGGGCATCGATGTTCAGAGTGAGGGTCATCAGCGCCTCTTGAGGTATTGGTTGAACGCCCAGTGGATGGGCTTGTTGATGGCGAAGTCCCACTCGCCGAGGTAGGCGACGGCCTCGCCACCCGTGCCCACCTTGAACTGGATGAGACCGATTTCCGGGTGATCGGAACCGACGCCCTCGACGATGCCGCGCATGTCGTAGGTGGCGCAGCTGGCTGCGTTGGCGTCCCGGATCATCTGCCACTGGACGGCGTTGGAGCCGCGGACCTCGCGCTTGGCGGTGGTGGAGGCACCGCAGGAGTACCAGGCGTGCTCGCCGACGGTGACCATGGTGGTCGCGGCCACGAGGTCGCCCTCGTGTTCGGCGAGGTAGACCTTCATGCGGTTGGGGTCCTCCGCGTTGAGTGCGTCCCACATCAGTTCGAAGTAGGAGAGCTTGCGGCCGGTGAAGCCGTCGCGCTCGGCCGTCTCGAGGTAGATGCGGTGGAAGGCCGCGAGGTCGTCGCGGGTGCCGGTGCGCACCGTCACGCCCTCCTTGGTTGCCTTCTTGATGTTGCGGCGCCACTGCTGGTTCATGCCCTTGAGGAGTTCGTCCTCGGTCTTCTGGGAGCCGTCCTCGTTGCGCAGCGGCAACTGGAAGTTGAACTTGGGCTGGCCAGCGGCGAAGCCCTCGCCGGTCTCGTCGGTGACCCAGCCGCCGTGGATGAGGGCATTGCGCACGCGGGTGGCCACGAGCGACGTCTCGTCGGGCTCCTTCTGGGAGAGGAGGGTGGTGTTCTCGTCGGCTACGGCCTCCTTGATGGTGGGGGCCTGCCAACGACGGTGGGTCAGCCACGGGCCGATCCGCACCGCGAACGCCTTGCGCTTCTTCGCGTGCTTGACCAGGGCGTCGAGGTGTTCCTTGACGTCGGCGCGCTCCCAGTCGAGTTCAGGCCCCTCGGGCAGGTAGGCGAGGTAGCGCTTGACCTTCGGCAGTTGCCGGTAGAGGACGAGGCCGGCGCCGGTCAGTTGACCGTCTGCGAAGAAACCCAGGGATTCGGAGCGCCACTCCGGCTTCACCTTCCCCCAGGCTGGGGTCTGCAGGAAGGATGCAGACCCGCGTTCCTTGATGAAGGCGAGGTGCTCCTCGGCTGAGATGGGACGACACTCGATGTTCACGGTTCTCAGGCTACCCAACTCTGTGGTGGTTGAGCCCGAGCGTGGGGAGCTGCCCGCCTCCTTGGGTCGCCGTCTGGAAAAGAGTTCGAGATGGGCCTGTGGATAACCCGCTTTTCGCCTTGTTTTGTCAGTGCGGTCGATAATAATAGTGGGTATGAACGAGGGCTTGGATCTGGTGCAGAGCGGCATCGCCGCGCTGTGGGAATCCACGCGCTCGATCCGAGCGACGGAGAACCCTGGATTGGCTGGGCTGGTCGAGGGGCTGGCTGAGGTCGAGGCCCAGATCGTCGGGCTGCGGCTGCACCTGATTCATGAGGCACGCCTGGCCGGCGCCGACGACGTGCTGGCGGGAGTGCGCGAATCGGTGCGCACCACCACCGCCCACTGTCTCCCGACTACCACGGCTCCACGCGCATCACCGGGCAACTCCCCCTGGCAGAGGCCGCGCTCCTGGCCGCCCAACTGGACGCCTTGACCCCACCCGCCTCCTCCTACGCCAGCACCAGTGAGATCCCGTCGCGTGACATACGCCGAGCGGA